>DAOWHR010000009.1 GCA_030641315.1 Anaerohalosphaeraceae bacterium
AACGTAGAATAGCTACGCCTGCGGTTTAGCTCAATCGATTGCGACTGAATCTGACGCAAATCTGAGCGACAAATGAAGCGTTTATTTATGCGCAGCCCCTAAGCTTACTTCTTCTCCTTCCTTAAGTCCGCTGATAATGTGTATCATCCTGTTATTATCAAGACCTGTTTCAACCGCTCTGGGCTTTAGACCTTCATCGGTTTTAACGTAGACGGTCGGCTGTTCGCCTATGTTGACAACTGACTTAACAGGCACAAACAAAACATCGTAATATTGTTCAATGATTATCCTTGCTTTGCACGTCATACCGGTACGGAGGATACTTGTGTCGTTATCGATAGATACCTCAGTCGGAAAAACTTTCAAATCAGGGTTCCGCCACATACTTGCCGCATCCGGCAGTAATGCAATATCCTCTACTTTCCCCATAAATACCTTGCCTGCAATTGCCTCCACCTCCACCTCAACCGGCATTGCGACCTTGACCTTGTTCATATTTGCTTCATGAACCTTGATTTCGGCTTTGACCGAATCAGCCGTCGGCAAATGTATCAGCTCTTCACGTTCACGCACTTCACTACCTTCACTAAGCGGCTCATCGTTACCATGCCTGCCTACCCTCGTACTGGTTGCGTAAATCACCATGCCGTCTGCAGGAGCGTAAATGATCGCTTTTTCGATCTGACTTTTCATCTTGGCAAGAACGTCCTTTCGCCTTGAGAATTTCAGGTCCATCGCCTTAAGATCGGCCTCTGCCTGAACCACGCCAGCTACTCCTTTTCTTTTCACACGGTCAACTGCCATCTCGGCCTGCTTGACATTACTCTCAAGTTCGGCGAGACTTCTCTTGTGTGTATAGTCCTCAAACAGCACAAGGTTATTTTTTGCAAGATCGAGATCAAGCTTTGCTCTGTCACGAGCCTGAGCAGCAGCCTTGAGGTCAGCATTTGCGATATATTTTTTGTCAGCGAGTTTCTGGGTTCCTTTCAGTTTCTCATCAAGCCTCTTAACCTCATTTTCTTCAAGATCGATAGTCTTTTTCATTTCGTTGAGCTGATTGGGATATTCGCCGTCAATATATTTCTTTTGATCGAGTATGGCGAATTTCAATGTGAGTGTCGCCTCTTCATTATTACTTTCAGCCTGGCTCTTTACAACTTCCAGATCCTCGGTCGCCCCGATAAACGCAGATTCGGCATTTTGAACTTCGATCTGCTGCATGATCAGGTCGTCTTTAAAATCAGTGGCGTCCAGTTCGGCAAGCAGGTCACCCTTTTTAACTCGCGTAGCTTCAGGCACCAGCGACAATATCGTCGTATAGCCTTCCACCTCGCTCTTGATGATAATTTGCTCGAGTGCCTTGATAGTACCAGCCTCGGTCACATCGATAGTCAATGGGCCTCGCTTAACCGTAACAAAAACCGAAACTTCGTTATCGGCTTTAGCGTGTTTCTGATTATTTATCACGAGGACTACAACAACGATAGCTGCGGTCAGGCATATTATAGCAAGCGTTCGATTTGTTTTCATAAGTTCCCTATTTCCTCTCTATGAGCACTCCATCCAGTCAGTTAATTTCCTGTTCCAGCAGTGTGCCATGACTCAACCGTTCCAACAGTCAGACTTTATACACTTTTTTACCTGGTTAGTTAGAGTCGTAGTCTTCTCCGTTGAGGCTTCTAACCACGGATGCCTGCCACTCTTGAAGCCTTGCTCGCATAGTTTCGGTTCGTTCGGTCTGCTCTGTAACAAGGTCCGTTTTTTCATAACTGTCATCCGCAAGATTATACAGTTCCAGTTTGACCTTGCCGTTCTTGTCCTCGATCCTGTGCAGCTTCCACGGCCAGTCCAGCCATGCAGCGTGGCCCGGGAAGCTATCCGTTGGATACTGCTTGGTTATTTTGCCAGCGTCCGAACACAGCTTTGCCGGATCGGTTATCTTTTCGCCTTTTCTCTGCGCCTCGAGCACTTCCTTCATCCACGCATCACTCGGCGTTCCGAGTCCCTTGATCGGATAATCCCAAAAGCCCATGGGCCTTGGCCGATACTTCATCGTCCCGTCGATCACTCCTGCAAGACTTACCCCGTCAAGCACCGGCTGGTCCTTCATCTTCACCCCTGCGATCTCAAGCACTGTCGGATAAATATCAACCGTATTGCACGGAACCTGAGTTACCGCGGGGGTTCCGATCCGCCTGGGCCATTCCATGATCGCAGGCACACGCAGCCCGCCTTCGTAAATCTGTCCTTTGTGTCCCCGGCCTCCCGTCACACCAAGGTTCGGCAGTCCGCCATTATCGCTGCAATACCACACAAGCGTATCCTTCTCGATCCCGAGGTTGCGTATCTCGCTTCGCAGTTTACCGACCGCGCTGTCCATCCCGGCGATCTCACCATAGAAGTTTTTCTTCTTACCCTGATCCGCATACGCCTGGCCAAATCCCTCACCAGCAATGTGCGGATTATGAGGCGACCCGAACCATACAACAGCAAATACCGGTTTACTTCCTCCCTCATGCTTGCGGATAAACTCGATCGCCGCGTCGACCGTCACAAGCGAGCTTTCCCCCTTCATCTCCACCGCTTTCCCTTCACGACTCAGCACCGGGTCATTATCGAAAAAGTTCGCCGCAGACAGCCACTCATCGAAACCGCTCTTGCCCGGAGAAGCCTGGCCGTATTCCAGCATGGAACCGATATGCCATTTGCCGAAATGCCCCGTAACATAGCCTGCTGACTTCAGCGCCTCAGCAACCGTTATCTCCTGCGGCCTCAGCGTATAGCCCCACTTAAAACATCCGAACCGGTTCGGATGCCTTCCCGTCATCACGCTGCCGCGTGTCGGGCTGCACACCGGCGCTGCCGCATAGAACCGGTCAAACCGCAAACCTTCGGCAGCCATAGCGTCAAAGTTTGGCGTCTTCAAAACAGGATGACCGTTATACCCCATATCACCCCATCCCTGATCGTCTGCCATTACAAGTATAATGTTGGGTTTCCTGTTCGCCTTGCGGTTTGTGCTGACTTCCAGGCTCCCGCATCCGCCCATAGTGAACCCTGCCGCGCCAACACCAATCGTCTTAATAAAATCCCGTCTATCCATATTGCTGAAACTCCCATCGATTAAATACCGCTATTATGACACTTCGATCATATTGCTGCTATAGTGAGCTATGAAAGAAAGTATACAGGCAGGTTATGGGGGTGGACAAGAACAAAACTATTAAAGTGCTCTAAACCAGAGTTTGGGTTGATAAAAAAGGATTGAAGTTGTATGGTTTGTGGGGTAGTATGCCTTAAGTATTGGCTCAAATTAAGCTTTGACATTCGAAAGGTGCTTATTATGGATACTGCAGAACGGACGGTGGCTTATTTTTCTATGGAAATCGGTCTTGATGAGGGGATGCCGACTTATAGCGGGGGGCTTGGCATATTGGCTGGCGATACGATCCGCTCGGCGGCGGATATGAAGCTGCCGATGCTGGCGGTGACGCTGTTGTATCGAAAAGGGTATTTTCGGCAGCGGCTGGACGCCGAAGGGAGGCAGAGGGAAGAGGATCAGAGGTGGGTTGTCGAGGATTTTGTGGAGGAAGCTGACGCGGCTGTATCGGTTACTATCGAGGGACGGACGGTTCATTTGCGAGCGTGGCGGTACGATGTTACAGGTGCGGGCGGATTTGTTGTGCCGGTATATCTGCTGGATTCGGATGTGGAGGGCAATTCGGACTTCGACCGGACGCTGACGCATCATCTTTACGGGGGGGATCGGTACTACCGGTTCTGCCAAGAAGTAATATTGGGTATGGGCGGTGTGCGGATGCTGCGTGCGCTTGGTTACGGTGATATTGAAAAGTATCACATGAACGAGGGACATGCCAGTTTGCTGACCATGGAATTGCTGGATGAGCAGGTTGCGGTCAGTTCGGGTGATGAGGTTACGCAGGAAGTTATCGATGCGGTGCGGGAGCAATGTGTGTTTACGACTCATACGCCTGTTGCCGCGGGGCACGATAAGTTTCAGATGGATATGGTCAGGCGTGTGCTCGGCGATCATGAAGCGTTCGAGATGCAGAATGTTTTCTGCTGTGACGGCGAGCTGAACATGACTTACCTGGCGCTGAATCTTAGCCACTATGTCAATGGGGTTGCCAAGAAGCATGGCGAGGTGTCGCGGCACATGTTCACATCCTATGCAATAGATTCGATAACGAACGGCGTACATGCCGCGACGTGGGTAGCAAAGGCTTTTCAGGATCTGTTCGACAAACACATTCCCGGATGGCGCGAGGATAATTTCAGTTTGCGGTATGCGCTTAGTATACCTTCGCAGGAGCTTTGGGAGGCGCATTCGGCTTGCAAGAAAGAATTGATCGACTATGTCAACGAGCATACGGGCAGCGGGCTGGATGAAGATGTGCTTACACTTGGTTTTGCTCGGAGGGCGACTGGTTATAAACGCGCGGACCTGCTGTTTGGCGATCTGGAGAGGCTTCGCGATATTGCTGAGGATGTTGGCAGTATTCAGATCATTTACGCGGGCAAGGCCCATCCGGCTGATCAGGAGGGCAAGGAGCTTATCGAACGTATCTACTCGGCGAAGAGAATGCTGGCACCGGAGATCAAGATCGCTTATCTGGAGAACTATGATTTCGGTTTGGGCAAACTTTTGACGTCGGGGGTTGATGTGTGGATGAATACTCCTTTGCCGCCGATGGAGGCATCGGGGACCAGCGGGATGAAGGCGGCGATGAACGGTGTTGTATCGCTGAGTATCCTGGACGGGTGGTGGATCGAAGGGTGCATCGAGGGCGTTACCGGCTGGTCCATCGGTGAACCTCCGACCGATCCTGTGCAGCCCGACAATCGCAAGGAAGACGCTGAATCGCTTTACAGTAAGCTGCAATATCTGGTTGTGCCGGTGTTCTATAACGACCGGAATCGATTTATCAATATGATGCTCCATGCGATAGCGCTGAACGGGTCGTTCTTCAATACCCAGCGTATGATGCAGCAGTATGTGGTGAAGGCTTATTTTGAATAGAGACCAGATGCCGGGGATGCCGCATAAATTTCAAGTTTATGCCTGGGCTGTAGCGGAAGTTTGGGTATTTTGCAGTGTGGGTGCTGATGATAATAATCGGCATTGGCATGGTGGTATGTGGTTGTAGCGGATTACAAAGAGGAAGTTTTATCATGGTACAATTATAACGAGGTCTAAGTGCCAATACACCAATATATTTTTTATATTGTTTTTATGACAGCTTTGCTTATCTGTTCGGCGTTTTTTTCCGGTTCGGAGACGGCGCTGTTCAGTCTGTCGCGAGAAATGGTCAAGACGATGCGGCGATCCGGTCACAGGCTGGAACAGTTAGCGGCCAGGCTTGTTGACAGGCCCGAGCAGCTGCTTGGTTCGTTGCTGCTTGGCAATCTTATTATCAATATTCTTTTCTTTTCGGCTGCGAGTGCATTGTCGGTAAAACTCGAAGAGCAGGCTGGTACGACAGTTGCGGCGGCGGTCGCTCTTGCGGCATTTGTCCTGCTTATTCTTTGCGGCGAAATACTGCCGAAATATCTTTCATACAACAACTCGAAGAAGATAAGTGTTTTTGTGGCGGTGCCTGTTTTTCTTCTCGTGCGTTTTTTCTCGCCGATAGTGACTTTCTTTCGGGTCACATTCATCGAAGCGACGTTGAGGATATTTCTGGGTCATTCCGAGAAGCCTAAGCCGATCAGCCCTGAGGAATTCAAGGCCCTGATCGAGACGACACGAGAGCACGGAC
>DAOWHR010000095.1 GCA_030641315.1 Anaerohalosphaeraceae bacterium
AGAATGCGGACGCTGTCACGACAGGTTTACGTTACAAAACAGATTTATCGCAGCGATCTGTTAAATCAGATATTGTCGCTTGGCGGTGTTATTTTGCTGATATGCGTTATCTACTGGTTTGTCAACGCGGCAACAAAGGGGTATTACAGTTGGCGATTGCGGGTGCTTGCGATTTTGCTGGTTGCAGGTGGTGTATTTCTGGTTCTTGTTATGAGTTAATATTATTGTAATCGCAGGTCGAACCCCCTGCAATGCATGTGCTAAACAGGGGGAAAGTGCTGTGTATGGAGACATCACCGATGCCGGAAGGACCTGATCATGTTTTTTAACCGCGTAAATATGAAATGTCAGCTTTACATATTTATAGTTCACATTCTACTGTTAGTTTTGGCATCAACTAACTATTCTATCGTGATGTTTATAAGAGAAGGTACGTCATTGTCATGGAGTTATGCCACTTATTCATATCACAATGGCTGGGGATATGAATTTGTGAGCGAGTATACACTACTTCAGATATTGACGTATATTATTGCGTATGTTACAGGGATGATCCTCTTTGGTTCGGTATATCTGCGAGGTATGAAGGGCTTGGGAACCTTAGGGTTTAGTTTGTGTATTGTTGGCTTTATATCCTTTTTCATTGAGGGGTCCCATTGGATACTAGATCACCACTTATCCTGGATTGCGTCCTTTCCCATTGTATTGACTGTCCTTTGGATTGTCTTGAGTATAAGCCTATTTAATAATTATTGGGAGAAAACAAAAGTTCCATGAACTGGATTTAAGGCTGAAAATGGAAATTCTTAACAGCAGTCCATGATCGCATACTATAGAAGATGATTGGCTTTTACGGCTGGTCTGCGTTGCCTGGTTAAACGGGAAAATCAGGTTAATAGTTGTTGTCGGGCGAGCGGGAGAGTATACTAGGTGCATGAGTGAGATCGGAAAGGCAGAAAAATATCTTATTGAGCGTGTTCGGCAGGGAGACGGTGACGCGTGGATGCAGCTTGTTGACCGTTATCGGGGACGGTTGCTGAATTTTGCGCAGACCAAACTCGGCCAACGCGCCGATGCCGAAGATGTTGTGCAGGAGGTGTTCATCAATTTTATCCGGGGGCTGGACGGCTACAGACAGACGGGCGGACTGGAGACATATCTTTTTTCGATACTGAGGCGGCGGATCGTCGATCTTTACCGCAGCAGAGGCGCCTCGCATGTTTCATTGATACAGGATATGTGCATCGACCGGGATCGAGGCGGTGATTCGGATGCGTTTTCGTTGATCGCCGGCCAGCAGCAGACGGCTAGCTGGTATGTTCGCAAGGACGAGCAGGGGGATATCAAACGGAAGGTGCTGGCTGACGCGATACTCGAACTGGTTAAGGGCTACAAGCAGTCGCTCAACTTCCGTGATCTACAGATAATCGAACTGATGTTCTATTGTCAGTTGGCCAACAACGATGTCGCGAGGACTATGGATGTCAGCCCTCAAAATGTTGGCGTGATAAAGCACCGCTGCTTAAAGCAGATTCGCGAGCAGGTCGAAAAACAGCTTGCCTCAATGGATGCTGACGATGCCGAGATCGAGTCACTGCTGACCGAGGCGTGGGAATCGCACAGACCCAGCTGCCCGAAGCGGAGTACTATCGGGGCGTTTTTATTGGGCACGCTTGACGACAAGTGGAAAAAGTATGTTGAGTTTCATCTTAACGTGATGGGCTGCCATTTCTGCAGAGCGAACCTCGACGACCTCAACAAACAAAACCAGGAAAACTCCCAGCAGATGCATACCAGGATAATGGAATCGACGATAGGCTTTTTACGCAAGGTGTAAGAGGTGTTATGTCACACGAAATCGTTGAAAATGTCTTTAAAATCTGGGGTATTGATAATTTTTTGGATTCCGGTAGAATGTGTTGGTTCTGAACTCAATAACACTAAGCCGGAGCGTTGCTTATCAAGCTGGAAAGAAATATATCTATTAAGGGTCGGTTGATCGCTGGTGTGGTTTTTTGCTGCATTGTTGGCGGATTCGCGTTTTTGTGGGCCGGTTCTCGTGGTATCGTTAACCTTACGTATACGTTCGGCGAGTGCGGTTTTAAGCAGGAATACGAGCTTCCATGTCCGGGTTGCGGTGTTACTACGTCGTGTTTAGCGTTTGTCAACGGGCATTTTGTGGAGTCTTTTAACGATCAGCCTGCTGGCGGGGTGTTGTGCTGTTTTTTTGCGGCGGTCGGGCTGTGCAGTCTTGCGTCGCTGTTGTTCGGTGTCAGGTGGAAGGCCGTTGAGCCATGCAATCTGGCCAGGACGATCAAGTATTTTGTTATCTGTGCCCTGATCGTGCTGGCTGGCGGCTGGGCGGTTACTATGGCAAGGGCAATCGCTCAAAGGCAGGGGTAGTAATTAGTATGAATATTGTGTTTATCGGATTTGCGTCATGCGGCAAAAGTGCGACGGCGTGGGAACTGTCAAAACGGATCAACCTGAAATTTGTAGACCTTGATAAAGAGATCGAGGTAAGGTATTATTTGTCTCACGGCAAAGAGCTGCATTATCGCGATATAATTCTGAAGGAAGGGCCGCAGTTGTTTTTTGAGATCGAAAACGAAGTGCTTGGCCGTCTTAGGTATTTGTCGGATTGCGTCGTCGCGCCGGGTGGCGGTGCCCCTTTGTGTGAGCAAAACCGGGCAGTATTGAAGCAGCTCGGCCCGGTGATATATTTAAAGACCGCTCCTGCTGTAGTGCTTGAGCGTATGAAGGCCAAGGGTCTTCCACTGTTTCTACGAGATGACCCGGGGATTGAAAACCTTGAGCAAATATGGCACAAACGCGATGCGATCTATGCTGACATGGCAGATCATACGATTGATAATTCACAGTTGACGATCGGCCGGACCACCGACAGGGTGGTTGATATTTTAAAAGAGAACCGCCTGTTCGGGCTTAAATAATGTAATTGCAATTTTTCAGGAATAACGCGATGTCAAGTTCATTCGGTACTGTATTTAAAGTCACAACATTCGGAGAGTCTCACTGTGCCGCTGTAGGCGGTGTGGTGGACGGCTGTCCTGCGGGGATGGAACTATGCGAAGCGGATATACAGGTACAGCTTGACCGCCGGCGTCCGGGCCAAAGTGCGGTTTCAACTCAGCGGTCCGAGAAGGATCGCGTTGTACTCCTTTCCGGTATCGAGAACGGAATAACTTTGGGTACACCTATCGGATTTATGGTTGCCAATGAGGATCAGCGTCCGGG
>DAOWHR010000391.1 GCA_030641315.1 Anaerohalosphaeraceae bacterium
CCGTAAACGCTTAGCCAGACAGAAGAAAAGAACTGGTCAGAATTGAATGTTGACAGCCGGGACGGTCTCGGCTATACAGTGAGTCGGTGGTACATTATTGCTCCGCCAGGTGGTACAATTTTACTCCGCCGTTTATACTCAGGGGCAACAGGAGAAATGTACTGCAGTTGTGCTGACGGTTATGACGTCTATGACGTCTGGCACAAATTTGTCCCGTCCGTTACAACTGAATACACGATCAGTCTATGCAACAGTTCATTCGACACAACACTTTCGCTGTTCGATAATCAGGGTGTTGAAATCGACTGCAATGATGACAGTTGCGGTGCGCAGTCAAAAATCAATATCATTCTGACAGGCGGACAGGAATATTATATCAGGATTGCAGGGTATGACGGAGATGTCGGATACTACCTGTTAAATATAAACCGATTATTGCAGGAACCTCTAAACGATTTATGCCCAAATGCAACTGAGGTTTACCTTGATACTTCCTATTACGGAACAACAGTTGGCGCTACAGGAACTGCTGTAAGCGGCTGTTCGATTAATGATAGGCTTGACGTGTGGCACTCGTTTGTCCCTTCACAAACAGGTTATCACACAGTAAGCCTTTGCGGGAGCAGTTTTGACACCACCCTTGCAGTTTATGATGGCTGCTACGGCGCAAAACTGGCCTGTAACGATAACATGTGTGATGTTCAATCTGAAACGGTTGCATGGTTCGCAGCGGAACAAACATATTTGATCCGTATTGCTGGAAAAGGTAATAAAACCGGCGACTATGTTATTAACATATCCGAACGTTTCACCCAGCCAGCTAACGACCAATGCGACAGCAGTATTGAAGTGTTTGAAGATGTTACTTACACAGGAAGCACCTTTGGAGCTTTGGGCGATACAGGCAGCAGTTGTGGTTACAATTTCGACTTTTATGATGTTTGGCATGAATTTAATCCAACACAGACAAAAGATTACCTGATCAGTCTATGCGGCAGTGATTTTGATACAACATTATCAGTATACGATGGTTGTGAGGGCACGGAACTGACATGCAGTGATGATAGTTGCGGCTCGCAATCGTCATTGGTTATCTCTTTAAGTCAGGGACAAACCTATCTGATCCGCATTGCCGGATACGATGGCGACATGGGTAATTACTCGCTGATCGTCACAGAAAGCGTACCGGCGCCAATTAACGATGAATGTCAAAATTCGATTCCACTACAATTAAACGAACCATACACCGGCTCAACAGAAAGCGCCACAGGCATCGCAGTCAGCACATGCGGCGAAGATGACTCTCTGGATGTGTGGTTCAGCTACACACCACCCGAAAGCGGCAACTATGAGATAGACCTCTGCGACAGCCAATTTGATACGACACTGTCTGTCTATGATGGATGCGGCGGAACAGAGATTGCCTGTAATGATGATTACTGCCAGGAAAAATCAAAGGTAAGTCTCTATCTTGAGACAGGCATAACTTACCTTATAAGAGTTGCCGGTTATCGAAATGCGATCGGCTCTTATACCATTGTTGTGACAACAGATTGTTTATTTGTGCCTGAACCGGTTGATCCATACCCAAACAATTTGTCCTATGCCACAGAATTGTCTCCTGTACTTGCATGGAACAGCGGATCCGCGATTCTGCAGAATACTACTGCAAGTCAAATTATGCTAAAGGGGATATACGGCACTGATGACCGTCAGGATGAATATGAGATTATGAACGCTCAATTAAAAGCTGTCGGTGATTCTACAGTGGCGTTGATCCCGGTCTATGACCTGACAAACAATGGCGATGGCACTTATTCGATTCCGTCAACAACGCTGGCAGATTATTATCTGGCCAATTACGGCAGACCTCTTTGTTCGGATGAGCCATTTATCGATCAGCCTACACCTGCCGTATGTACCGGTTTTCTTATTGCTCCTGACATGGTGGCAACAACCGGCCACTGCGTCAGCGACTCGGTCGATTGTTCAGACATTGCTTATGTATTCGGCTTTACCATGACAAACGCATCAACTCCAGTGGTAACTTTCGATGAATCAGAGATATATTACTGTGCTGGAATCGTCGCCAGAGTACAAACACCGGATTCAGACTGGGCGTTGATTCGACTGGACAGAGAAGTGATCAACCATGCCCCGCTGGATACACGTCGTGCAGGGAAAATAGATGACAATGAGAATCTGGCTGTGATCGGCCATACTCTTGGGCTTCCGCGAAAATACGCTGACAACGCATGGGTACAGGACAATCTCCAGCTGGAGCATTTCTCTGCGAATCTGGATACCTATATGGGAAACTCGGGGTCTCCAGTGATTAATATGGACAGCTATGAAGTCGAAGGACTGCTTTTTGCAGGCAATCAGGATTTTGTTGCTGACATTGATTGTGACCGTTCGGCTCAGTGCCCTGATTCAGGGTGCCCGGACTGGGAAAAAGTCACCCGTGTTACGGAGTTTTCAGATATGATCCCTGTCTTTGATGTCTATCTTGGGACATCGCCTGACGATATGCTCCTCATTTCTGCCGACAGCCCGCGACCCTGGTGTAATACGGATACCCTTGAGTGTGGAATAAACTATTTCTGGCAGGTGATCGCCAAATCCAATTGCACTGAAATGGCTGGCCCTGTCTGGATATTTTCCACTATTCCGGCAGGTGACCATGACCATGACTGCGATGTCGATCTGTCTGATTATGCGGCTTTGGCGTCGGCGTGGATGAATGATGATTGCGAGATAGCAAACAATTATTGTGATGGAAAAGATATAGACAAACTTGGCTCCGTTGACATTGATGATCTTGCGATATTCTTAACCAGTTGGATGGAAAACATCAATCCATAAATATAAGGGTTGACTGGAAGGATCTATGGCAGCCGAGAAGTTGACATGCGGATTAGCAGACGATGCGGAGCTGATGCAGGGTATCGCAAGGGGGGACATCTCCGATCTCGAAAAGTTGTATCTGAGACATAAAGACAGAGCCGTCACCATGGCATATCGTGTACTGGGCCAGTGGAGCCTCGCCGAAGATGTAAGTCAGGAAGCATTTCTGCGTGTCTATAAGGCTGCCGAAAAGTATAAAACCGAAACTGAATTTACAACGTGGCTTTATAAGATCGTTGTCAACCTGTGTATAGATGAAAAAAGGCGAATCAAACGATCCAGAAATTTCGTAAGTACTTATGAATCGTTATCAGCGAGGCAAAAAAATAACCAAAACAGCATTGCAGAAGTAAACACAGAAGATGTCGTTAAAAAAGCCATACAAAAGTTAAGTCAACGTCAACAAACCGTTGTTATCCTGCATAGACTTGAAGGTCTTAGTCATGAAGAAATTAACAACAAGACAGGCTGGTCAATATCATCAATAGAGTCACTTCTTGTTAGGGCATATCGAAATTTACGAAAAGAATTATCAACATCATTGAATTTAAACTCTTACAAAAAAAAGGTTCGAAAATGAAGCCGCCAGCAGAAACAATCTGTTGATATATATGAGCCAGTCAAGTGGAAAAAACCACTTCGATGACTGCCTTATTACCAAAATAGCTTGTACCGTACGCGTGTAACATTCTACAAGACAGGACTCTTTCAAATATTTTATTCTGTCTTTGTCTGGCAAGCAAGCAGCCAATCCCACTGCTCGTCAACTCGTGTCTGAAAATCTTCAACCAAGTGGCTCCATTTGTCATCCTTGAGATGTCTGAATCGCCCTTGCGTGAACAGCCAATCCGTTACCGGCAGTTTCTCCTTTGGCGTATAATTGATCTTGAATTTCTGATCCTCAACTTCGTACAGCGGCCAGAAGCAAGTATCGACGCCAAGTCTGGCAGACTCAACAGCCATATTCGGAGCAATCCGCCAGCCTGGAATACATGGACAGAGTATATTGATAAATGCCGGACCATCGATCTCAATACCTTTTTTGATCTTGTTCGACAGGTCGATCGGATTGTGTATGCTCGCTTGAGCTACATAGGGAATATGGTGAGCGATCATGATACGGGTAAGGTCTTTTCTTTGCTGCTGTTTGCCTGCTATGACCGATCCGACTGGTGATGTCGTTGTAGCCGCTCCCAGGGGAGTCGCTCCGCTTCGCTGTATACCGGTGTTCATATATGCCCCATTGTCATAGCATATATAAAGAAGGTCGTGCCCTCGTTCCATCGCGGCGCTGAGTGACTGGATTCCGATGTCGTATGTTCCGCCGTCTCCACCGGTGGCGATGCATTTGATCTTTTTGTCAGATTTATTTTTCTTTCGGTTGACCTTATCCAAAGCCTCCACTCCACTCATCATAGCCGAGACATTTTCAAACGCGGTATGTATCCAGGGCACTTTCCATGCAGAATAAGGAAAGATCGAAGATGCTACTTCGAGGCACCCTGTAGCAGACCCGACAACGATGTCAAAGTCGGTAACTCGTGTAAGCATTTTAGTAAAGATCGGAACCGGGCAACCTGCACACATCCTGTGCCCGCTTGAAAAGGCCGAATCCTTTTTTGCCATCTCTTGTAAATTAGGCACCGTCAGGCTCCTCTTACTTTTAGAAAATCAAATATTTTTTCTACTTTACCATTGTTGAGATAATCTTTGCTCTCTTGAAAGACATCTTTGAGGTCGTCGAGAAGCATTTCTCTTCCGCCAAGACCATAGGTCCTGTTATACAGCAGTGGTCTGTCTTCTAAATTGTAGAGTGCGTTTGATATCTCACCGAATAATGGCCCGTAGGCTCCCATGCTCGTTGACCTGTCCATGACAGTTACGATCTTACAGCCTTCCAGGGCCTTTGAGATATCTTCATAGGGGAATGGTCTGAATACGCGGATCTTGAGTAAACCGACTTTCTCGCCTTGCTCTCTCAGTTCATCGACCACTTCTTTTAACTCGCCTGCAACTGAATTTATTGCTACAATGACTCTTTCAGCATCTTCAAGGCGGTATGACTCAAAGAGATCATACTTTCTGCCAAATTGCTCGGCAAACCTTTTCGACACATCCTCAATGACCGATTTGGCCTTGTACATCGCTTCCAACTGGCCTCGTCTGTGTTCGATATAATAATCCTGAAGGTCAAGTGCACCCCATGATACAGGTTTATCTGTGTCAAAAAGCGAATTGAGCGGAACTTTTTCTCCGACAAATTCGGATACCTGCTGATCATCTTCAATCTGCATCGTCTCGACCGAATGCGAAATGAGAAATCCATCCATGCAAACCATCACGGGCAGACGGACATCCATATTCTCGCCGATGACAGGAGCCATGATCATATTGTCATAAGCTTCCTGATGATTTTCAGCGTATATCTGTATCCAGCCAGCATCACGAGCACCCATTGAATCGCCGTGATCGCAATGAATATTGATCGGTGCTGACATCGCACGATTGACAAGGGTCATCAGGACCGGTTGTCTCATGCTGGCGGCGATATAAAGCATTTCCCACATCAAGGCCATCCCGTTTGACGACGTAGCGGTCATTACTCTGCCGCCAGCAGCACTGGCCCCTATACAGGCAGACATCGCACTGTGCTCACTTTCGACGGTAATAAGTTCCGTATCCACCTTGCCGTCATTTACGAATTTGGCAAAGTCCTCTATAACCTGTGTCGATGGTGTGATTGGAAAGGCAGCTACGACGTCAGGGTTTATTTGACGCATAGCCTCAGCCATGGCTCCGTTTCCTGTGATAGCAACGTTTTTGGGCATAATATTATCCTACTATGTTTCTTCGCGGATGAACTCTACCGCTTCCTTTTTGCCTTTTTTGTTTACCGGACACTCTTTTGCGCACAGACCGCAGCCTTTGCAGTAAAAGTAATCAATTTCCCGAATTTCCTTTCGGTCCTTGCCGCCTGGTGTCTTGCCGTCCTTAAGTGCAAATGCGTTTTCCGGACAGAATACCCAACAAGTCAGGCAGTGAATGCAGTTTTCCTCTTTCCAGACCGGTCGCCATGTCCTCCATGTTCCGGTCTCATAATCAGCCGCATTGCCGCCTTCCGTGATAACACCACCGAAGGGAAGTTCCTGCCAGTTTTTCAGTCGATACTTATCGCTCATTTCTGAACCTCATCATAACCACATTTGATAGCTTCAATATTCATATCAACAAGGTGCTCGGCTAATACATGTGAGAAAATATGCCGGGCTTGTTTGAGTAACGCTTCAAGTGAAATAACATCGGGACATGCTTTGGTAAAGGCTCCCATCATAGCTGAATTAGGAATCTCGCGATTGAAGAGCTTATAGGAAATTTTGTTTGCGGGTACGGTGAATAATGCCTGCCCATCGAGTTCCAACGCCTTTTTGGTTTCAGCAGGGCTTTTCTCAGTATTGACAATAAAGACCGTCTCGTCGTTGACTCCTTTTTCAATATCCTTCGCGCCGATAAGCGTTGGATCCACTATCAAGATTACATTCGGCTCAAGTACAGGTGTATGGATCCTGATCTTGCCGTCCGAGAATCTGTTGAAAGCTCGAAGCGGTGCTCCCCGTCTTTCGGGGCCATAATCAGGAAATGCAGAAACATGTTTTCCTGTCCCCTGAACAGCTTCTGCAAGTGATTTTGCTCCCGTAACGGTTCCCTGCCCGCCTCTGCCATGCCATCTGATTTCAAAGTATTTGGACACTCAATTCTCCTGAATCGCTAATAATCAAGTAATAATAATTCACCATTATTGGTGTGATCGATTCAGAAGCCAACAGGCTTGATTCTGAAAAGCACCCTCACATACATTGTGAATACAACGATAAGAGCGGACATACTACTATCTAATTGACTTAATTGCCAGAAAAAAGGTAGTATAATTGAAGCATGATAAAAATCAAGGACTTATATAAACTTACAAATTAGAACAGTAGTTTCAAGGCGTTTAGCCTTATTTAAGCATCAGATATGTATTTTTTACTTACCGTATCATGAGGTCAGTTATAAGGTTATCGAGTTTTTAGTATTGACGGAGATGTTAGTCACTGTCATAACTCGAATCAGCGAACCGAGAGGCTGATCTGTCGGCGAGAAATATTCAACATCAAAAGTAAGGCCCAGATCGGTATTTTCCTCACGCACGGAAATTCGATCCGCATCTACAGCCATGGGCCTTCTGTAGTTGTAATCCAAACTTGCCTGGTCATTCTGGAAGGTTTCATGGTATACGCCGTCAACCTTGCAGAATGTCGAAAAGCCTGCATTCCAACCAACTGATATGCCCAGTTGGCAGGCAAAAACTCCGCTATGGAATTACCCTTGTTGCCTACTCCAAAAGATACCACACCCTGGCCGCGATTTACATACATGCACCATAAAGGCACGCCGTCAAGTCCGCCAATCCCGGGCAAAAAACTTGACAATCGTCTGAATTCACTATAACAACTTGCCACCGAGGTTGATCATAACATACATTGCCGCTAAGATAAGAAAAGCGACCAACACAGCAGCGATAAAACCAACGACATCTACCCTGGTCCACTTCATCATCTCCCACTTACTGTTGGGGAACATTTTCAAATGGTCAAACCGTGACGGCTCGGCATACGAAAGTTCGAGCTGCTTTTCATCGATCGCCCTGTCAGCATTGACACGCGTTTTCATCTTAACAAAAAACCTGTCGATCCTTTCCTTGTCATTATCATCACGCAGAACAAAGCTAAGTACAAAGATAATAAAGAAAGGTACAAAGGTCCTGGTCATCAAACGCAGGGTCTCATTGAGGGCATAGGGATTTTTTGTCAGATCAAAACCGAGCTTATCATAAAGCACCAGCTCAAGACTCAACATTCCATGTCCTCGAAGCATCCCGTCGTTATCGCGACGTATTTCCTTTGTCCAGAAGATGTCCTTTCTCGGCAACACGTATATCTTAGTGAAACCCTTGCCGACTGTAAGAGCCTCGGGGCTGTCACCGATTGAGTTGCCGTCAGCATTGCCCCTGTCCCACTCAGCGATCTCAAGTTCACGTCTGTCAACATCCATCTGGCGGGCTACGTATCGCCTTTCGACACTGCGGGCCTGAGTCATCTTCAACAGATGCTCATTGCCGCGAATACCGGGCGAAATAATCGGTATCATCAGCGGCAGCAGGAAGAATATCACAAGCGTTATAACTATAGACATCCATGCCGCCTTTCTGCCCGTACGTCTCCAGAGCATCCCAAACCAGAACGGCGCGGCAAATATTATCCCGAACTCCCAGATCATCTTCATCTGCTGAAGCATACTGTCAAAAGTAAGTGCCAATAAAGCCCCGCCGATAATGGTAAAAGCTCCCAGAAACCTGCCTACCCTGACATAGGACCGTTCTTCTTTGCCCGGAAACAGCGGACGATAAACATTGTGCGTAAGCAAACTCGAAGTGGTTATCATAAAACAGTCCGCCGTAGACATAGCCGCAGCCATCAGACAAGCAATCATTAATCCGATCAATCCAGCGTTGAGAGGACCAAGCAGTTCCCTTGTCGTATGTCCCCAGATAAGATCAGGGTCACGAACAGAATCGCCGTACAATAGTATCGCCGCCAGTGCCAACAACCCCCATAGCAGCGTACATATTCGCTTCATGTACATTCCCGATGTAAAACCTAAACGAGCCGTATACTCATCCTTAGCCGAACCGTTAGCGACAAGTTGATTAGCCTGAACAACCACTCCTGCCATATTCAATACGCACAAAGCCAGGATATAATACCAGGTAAAGTCAATCGTAGATGGAGATCCGAATATCTCAAAAGTAGATTCAGGCAGCTTCTCATGCATCGTTCGAAAAGCCTCTAAAGGTCCACTGCCGCCGTAAACCGTATTAATCTCTGAAAATATAAAAGGTATCAGCAGGATCGACAGAATGATAATGCAAACACCCTGTAGCGTATCTGTGATAAATGCCGCTTCAAGCCCGCCCGAGACAGCATAAATAAGAATGATAACGCTGACCAGCCAGATCAGCGCCGACTTGTTTATGCCCGAAAATACACGCTTCGGATTTTCGATCCGAAGTTCTTCCAACTTGCTTTGCTGCTGCTGACTTAACTTGCTATGGTCCATTGTCTCAAGTTCGCTAAGTTCGACCGCCTTGTCATGCTCGACCTTTTCCACAACACTCAACTGATCAACCGTCTTAGGAGTCAGAGCCAACACGGTCTTGCTCATGGCGTTAAAAGCAAGCGACAGCGACAGCATAAAAAGCAGAACCTGAAACACAGCGTATGTCCCAGCCATGAGCTTCGAACCGTATCTCTCCTCAAAAAAATCACCCAGTGTGATTATCCGAAGCCGTCGATACCACGGTGATACAAGCCAGAACACAGGAGTTGCAAACAGCAAATTCAAGGCGCTCCATATCCCAGCTGCACCGTCTCGAAATGTCGTGGTTGTGACACCGACAGCACTGTCGGAAGATGTACCCTGCCCAAAAGCGGCAAATGTCTGAATCAACTTTCCGAAACGACGGCCCGCAAGAAAATAGTCCTCCTGATTCTTAACGCGTCGTGCCGACCAGAAACCGATGATAACTACTGAAAGAAAATATACGGCGATGAACGCAACATCCAAAATGCCTAATCCAAACATATCAGCCTGCCTGAAACTAATAAAATCCTTTTAATTCGTCCCGATCTTACCGTAATGGCTATCTATTGGGCCAGATACTCCTCCGCATCCTTCCAGTACCGATCGGATTCCAGCGGAGTATCATTCAACTGCCAGAACTGTGTCATCTTGCGGTCTTTGGCAAGGGATTGCTTGCCCTTTGTCAGAAGATACACCTGCAATTCTTCTGCCGACATCTTCGTTTTCGGCTTAAATGAATCACCTGTGACATATCGCATGATCGATTCGAACATCGCGCATGTTTCGGGCCTTCCATTGTGAAGTCCGGTAAAATTAAATCCTGTAACAAAAAGCCTTCCCTTGCCGACTCTTAGCTCAAACATATACCCGAATTTTCTCATAACCCATTCTGGCTGAAACTCTGAAAGACCGTATGTATAAACGTCATATCTGTCACGAACCGCTTTGTCGACACCCTGAATAACTGGTTCGACATGACACGGAAAATCGTCAAGTATCACTTTATCGCAGTCATCGATCAAACCATGGAACTGCAGGTCGACGTACCCGTCATTGGGAAAACCTGCAAGTGCCCCGCTGTCCCGCATGAACGCGCCGCAATTTGTACCTCTGTCCCATATCACCGCCTTGAACCTATCCCATGTCGCAGGCAGAGTATAGGCCTCACGTTTGGCCCGGACCTTGCGATCGCGTGTCTGCGGTACACGATAGAGCATCACAACATCACCTCCGTGATCAAGATGCATCAAAACCTCTTTCGAAAAACGGTTGACCATCAAAAGCTGCTCTGGATTTTCCAGGCTGCCCTTCGACCTTATCTGATGATACCTAAGCGATGGATTAACCTCGTCCATCTCGATCGTACAGGCTACTGCATTGAGCATATCGGGCCTGTCCGGGTAAAGCCATAAGTTCCAACTGTTCGACACATTATAACTGCCGCCGACTCCTGTCAACTCACACGTCAACTCAAGTGCCTTAGGCTCGTCAACCTTCGGCAGTTCTATCTCAACATTGGCAATCTCGATCCTGCCCCGCCTGTTAAGTAGTATATCACCAAGAACCCCGCTAATGCAAACAGAATCGTCTTCCTTGCTTTCAAGGGTAAATCTGAACTGTGCCCGATCACCATTTATCTCAGGCGAGTAATGTGAAGCAAGCACAGGTATCCGTACTATTTCACCTTCAAAGAATGTCCGTCTTGGCAGGTCCGCCAAAAGCACAGTATCGCAGTTAAAACGAAGAAAAGCCTCTTCATCGACACCCTTGCTGTCATCAAAGCAATCGACAATTCCGTTACTATTCTCGTATCTGGCGGTATCGGAAAACTGCAAAAAATGATAACCGCAAAGCAGAGGGCTTCGTCTGGCGGCTTCAATAGCCAGCTTCCAACTCATAAACTGAAAATGTTTGCTCGCCGCGAGCATTTGTCGATAGTCCTGCTTTAAGCCCTTCACTTCGATAAGCTTTTTTAACTCGTCTACCCACCAGGGCTTTTCGATACCGAACCTTTTAAACTTCTCATCCAGCGTATCGAGATCATGCATCGCAATATAATGGCACACTTCATGCGCAATTATCGGATGCTTCGCCATGAGCGACCTCGTTATCTTATAGCTTCCGGCATCAACACCGCCCTTCTTAACCAATGCTACGCCTTTTGCAGAGCCGTAGATATACCAGTTATATGTATGGTCAAACATGTCATGGTCTTTGCCGAACGGATAGTAATAGCTCATGTGCTGAACATCGATGTCCACATTATTACGGTCAAACTCACCGTGTGCACACGTATCGATAAACAGTCTCGTCGGATCAAGCTCTTTAGTTATATTCGATATCTCAGCGACCTGTGGATTGGTCCCCGGATGCCGGATCTCATTGCCCATACAGTAAACCATCAACGATGGATGATTCCTGTACTTCAATATAACTTCGGCCCACTTTTCCTTGCTTATCAACTCCCCCTCATCGTTCATCATCGAGCGTTCTTTCTGATACTTACCGAAGTAATCACGTATCTCGATATGAATGAACATGCCAAGTTTGTCAGCAGCGATAAAACATTCTTCCAAAGGCACTCGCGAATGAAAGCGGATATAATTAAATCCATACCGCTTTGCGGCCCTGATGTTTTTCGCGTAATATTCCTCAAGCTCAAGCTTCTCAAAATTTGGATGTTCATGAGCATCGCGTCCCCGGATATATCCGCGAACACAGAAGCTCTTATTGTTGACGTATATCTGCCCGCCGTCAACATGTATCTTACGCATCCCGAACGTCTCACTCACCTCAACAGGCTTACCGTTTACGATAAGCAGAAGCTTTAGAGCGTAAAGATAAGGCGTGTTAATGTTCCATGGCTTAAACCCGATCATCGATACACCAAAGCAAACCTGCTTGCTTTCGCGCGTATCAAGATTGCCCTGCGCAACATTCGTGCCTGCAGCATCAAAAATTTCCCACTGGACGACGGTGCATCCCTCAGGTGCCGTGAAACTAACAGATGCCCTGGACCCGTCATAGTCAGGTAATATAAAAATGTCTTTAAGAATTGTACTCAACATTATTCCCGAATACTGTTGCAGTTATATTTTCGTTAAACTGATTTCATTCTGTTATCCAGACGTTTGCCACAGCAGAAAAATCCAGATAATTCACAATGCCGTCCCCTGCGACCGGCGAGATATCAGACTTTTGATCGCCGCTTAGCCACTTGGCAGCCAGAACAGCAATATCCCCGGCTTCGATGACACCGTTGCCGTTAAGATCACCCGATATCTCCGCTGCAAATTTAAAGCACTTGACCTCAAGTGGTGACAAGACAATCGAAAATTCGCCCAAAGGTGTAGATTGTGTTCCACCACCAAAAACATCTTCTCTGACACTTACAGACACACTTCTAAATATCACACTTACGGCCTCCTGAGCCGAATTTATCATAAACAGATACTGCTGACCATCATGTTCAACACAAAGGTGCGTTATCGAAGGATATTCATGTGTCCCGTCATATTCCACAGTCAGCGTTTCAGGCCCGGATATAACATCAACCGTAACATCATCGAGCTTTTGACCGTACAGGAAAACTTTTCCAAGCCCAAGCTCGCCGTTTAAATCGTTCGCGACCGAAAGATACCCGTCAAGGTAAGCATCAAAATCATCGGAAAATCCCGCCCTGCCTCGCCATCCTGACCATATTTCGATGCCCTTTCCCCCCATCAACAGGCCAATATAAGCATCGTGCCTGCACCAGTCATCAATAAGATGTTCCTGACCAGCCTCGGCATCCCATGCCATCCACAGAACTATCCACGGTATCGCAGAAGGCTTAACATTTGCGATTGCCTCAAGCTCCTGCTCCATCGACCATCGACACCATATCCGGTTCTCACGCATTCCAACCGCTTCGACATACATCCCCTTAGCGCAAATATCCTGATATACCAGCGTCTTCGAAAGAGCCGCTGCGTTACGATTATTTGGTTCATACATGTAGATCGGCCTGTTATAAGAGTCAGTTGCCCGGATAGTCGAAGTGACCAGACCTAGATAGTGCATTTCAAGGCTCTTCCAATGCCGAAGCTCCTCAGGCACAACATCCCACATGTCGATATTCAGATTGTCCTTGACAGCGTTGACCGCTGCTATCGTATCATTAATGATCGTCTCGTCATCAGGCATCACAAAATCATCATCCAGAAAACTATTGCCCATCATACAAGCCGGATGAACCTTATATATGAATTTAGTATCAAGATCGACCGCCCGCTGCAATGCCCCGCTTTGATCGCCATAATAAGGCCCTATTGCCGTGGCACCATTTTGCAGTGAATAAACAGAATCAGCCTCCCTCGTTGAATAAAACGTAAAGCAGAATGTGTCCCCAAGCGGATACAGATCGGCACTGTTGATCGTCTTATCACTCATATCGTATGCGACATCGCTGATACGTACCTCATCAAGCGAGCCGTTCAAAGCTGCATAATTTGAAACACATCTCTGGGCAAACCGTACGCTGTAGCTGTTGTCGACGATCGAAGAACCCGTGAAAACTTTTGATGCAACTGGTATCCCGTCGATATACAGCTTGCTTGTATCCGTTGCCGCGTCCCACGTCCCTGCAATATGATACCATCTGCCTGTAACTATTCCAGCGCCGGGCTTGCCTGCAACATACATAGTCTTGCTACCGTCACCGAGTCTCCACTGAATATTACCGCTGTTAAGATACAGCCTGTACCCGCCGCTCACATCCGAATACCCCCACTGCTTATCGATTATGAACTGCAGTCCGGCAACATCATTGAACTTCACCCAGCACTCGACAGTCAGGCTCGGATCAGTCCCAGCCGGAAAAACATTAACACCGTCATAAACATCGACCCTGTCATTGACATCGCTGCCCCCAATATTATGCACCCCCCACCCGAACTTACCACCGGTCGCATAAGAGGCATCGCTGCCGGTCCTGATCCTCGCACGTCTCGGACCGGCATTAACAACATCATTCACACAGAGATAAGACGTACCCTCGCTGTAAACCTCATGTTCATTAAAGTGCCACAAGCCTATAGTATGATCGCTGCTGCCGTCATACTGAACCGTCCACATATAATATGGTGCAGCCAATACGGATGAGCAAATTAATAATACACAAAACATAAACAACAGATGTAGTTTCATGGATAAATATCTCATTTCATTACAATATAAATCTGCGTTTGATAAAAATGAATTGCACCACTCTAATATAAAAATATCAGGCCTGGCAAGTAAATATAAATGCCGGCCTGAAATTGTTGCGATTCACTTATAACTTTGACAAAGAAACCTGTTCAAGCAGGATCGAAGGCTGCTCAAGATACCTGTTTAATCCTACTCCGCCGCTCCGCGGTCAGGATCGGGCCAGGGATGCATATCCTCATACCATTGAGGATCATTTATCTTGCCGACCGAACCGTCGATATAAACAGCATTCAGATTTCCGTCATGACGAAGAACTTTTTCACGTCGCTGAGGAAATTCATCATTGTCCATTATTTTGTCCCAGAAGTATTTGCCGACTGTACCGGGCGAATGAGCAATATTGGTCCCGTCAGCTTCTTCGCCATGATAAAAATCAAACGCGGCAGTACACCTCGAGGCCTGTTTGATCTGCGACAGTCTCATAGGCGGCGGATATGTACCGGAAGCAACATTCAAACCAGGATTCAACACCTGCGCATCAAGCTTGTGAACATTGTAATCAATGCTGTTCCACTTCAATATCGCCTGATCTTTGTACTCCCGGATCGCCCTGCCCGAAGGACAACGCAAAAAACCACCGAGTCTGTCTCGACCGTCAACATCGTCAAGATATTGCGATATTCGATAGAACCAATAAGCATCCGGCACTCCCCAGACCGGTTCGTTCATTACAAACTCATCGTTGTTTTCCTGACCATACAGCATAAACGCGACACCCATCTGCTTAAGGCGGGTTCTGCAAACAACGCTTCTGGCCTTGTCCTTGACTTTCCCCAGCGCGGGCATCAGTATTGCAAGAAGCATCGCTATTATCGAGATCACAACAAGTAGCTCGATAAGAGTAAATCCATTTCGCCTTGAGACTTTAGCCGTAACAACATTTCCTGCAGTTAAAACACCTTTCCTTGCCATTTCTGTCTCCATGTATAAAAATCCTATGACCTCAGCCCATGTCACAGGACGTATTTAACGTCCTGTAACACTCAGCATTTTCTAAAAACTAAAACAGCTATGGTTCTACAAACCGCAAGCTGAATCTTCCGGATCAATACTGTTAAAACACATTCACTCTTAAAGATACTTAGTTGCAAGGCAAACCATTATCTCGGCTGCATTCCAGCCACGCCGAAGCCATCCCCGCAAAATCATAAAGGTCCACAATACAGTCACGAACGCCGTCAGGCCCCGTCCGGTCATAAGTATTGTAAGGACCGTCACAATCATTATTCAAAACAGTAACAATAACGTCATCCGCTGTCGCACCGACAAAAATCGGATCTGCCGTCGTAACCACATGGCTGATCGTCGTTTCATAGCTGTCATTTTCAGCGACCGATCCGTCGTCGTCAACTGCCGTAACAGTAACCTCAACACCGCTGCTCCAGTTGCTGCTGTCCAGAACAACATAAGCTGGCTGCACAACGATCTGCTCCGCATCTGCTGTCATATCAAGTTCAATCGTTCCGCTTGGCATATCTGAAAGCATAACCGTATAAATATCGGATGTCGGACCTTCTTCATTAACCAGCACACCGTCACCGGCTTCGATCAAAACACTGCCCTGATCGTTATCGACAACCGTGATCTCCACAGGCCAGACAAATCCGCCAGCCTGGTTAGGATCGTCACCGCCAAGATCGAACATAACCGTGGTCGTCTCTTCACCTTCAACCAGTGAATCATCCACAGCTTTGACAGTCACAGTCTGCCCCTGATCCCAGTTGCCGGCAGTAAATGTCAGTTCCTGACTGTCCTGCGCCGATCCGCCGACAACAAACTTAACGTCGTTAGGATCAGCAATACTTAGTGTCACCGTAACATTACTGGTAGGTGCTTCCGCAAGAGCAACATCAAATGTATCCGTGGTCTCACCTTCTTCAGCAACTATCGTAGCACCCTCTGTCAATGTCACAGTAGCAGCAGCCGATTCAGCGACTATCTCATAATAGTAAACTTCACGACAACCGTTGGTATTCGTATTCTGCGATATTTCGATTCGGTCCGGAACACCGGCCGCGGCAAGTGTCGCCGTACCCGTTTGAACGGTTCCGTCCGATTCTGTAACGATATAAGCAACATCTCCGCTTACCGCGTCCCACATGACTTCAACCGTAACGGGCTTGTTGTTATTGTCCTGAATACTGATCAGGCCGCTGTCTCCAATGTAGAGTTTGGTATCTGCGGTCGCCCTGCATTCAAGAAGCTCGGTTCCGTCACTGGCAAAAAGGCTCAACGTCCCGTTGGCGTAGCAGTTTGAATTCTCATAACAGTAGCTCATATAACCAACCTCTGCCGCACCGGACCATGTATATTGAGCCAGCGGCTTCATCGTACCACCGGGTTCGCCATCGGTCTTCAAGGCCTTCCGCCCGTCTCTGTTGATAAGCGTTACATCCCCGTCATCACCATCGAATGTCCACCCTGCAGCCTCTAAAGCGGCAAGGTCGGCGTAATCAACAAAGTCGAAATCCATCAGGACTTCCGCACTAACCACGCCCGCAAGACAAACAAATACCAGAAAACTAATTACATATCTCATCATGCGATCTCCCAAAAAAGTAATAATTTTATTATACCCAAAAGCCACTCCGTTGTGACATAATGGCAACTCAGAAAAACCCGATCAAAACACCAAAGAAACTCGTATTGCATCGTCCTGTTGTACTCAGATATTAAAGACGGGTCGAAGGCAACGACCTCCGACCCAAAATCTCTTACCATATTATTTGCGTTTTCGCAAAAGGCCCAAACTACCGATGCCGAGAAGCAGCATTGTTGCAGGTTCCGGAATTTCGTTCACTGTAATACCATAAAGGTATACTTCCCTGGAACTGTTATCATCTTTATTCAGTATATATTTGATCGCCTCAGGTGTACCGGCATTTAGAAAACCAAGTGTCCCGGTAAAGGCGCCTCCGTTGACGTCATAGCTGAAAGTCCCTGCCCCGGCGTCCCATTCCAAATGCACTGAAGTTGGCGCGGCAGTATTATCTGCGATCGTATGAGCGACTTTTGTACCGCCGTTATAAAACTGGATCTTAGTATCATCGGTCAACCCGACTGAAAAAATAGTAACACCTGATGCGTCTAAAAAGCGAAGTTCGCTGGTAGAATAACTCGCTGCGTGCGACCACCTGAAATCTGCAGAACCCAATGATACTGCCTGCCCCCAGTTCAATGAAGCTGTCGGCTTTGATGATCCCTCAGGCAAAACATCGCCATCGGTACCAGGATCCAACTTGAGAACTTTTTCACCGTTCTGCCAGATAATACTTTCCTCAGCTTGACCATTCGTTGTCGTTTCACCGCCAAACACCCAACCGGCTGTCTGAAGATCTGCGATCGAATCATAAGCGTAAGCGTCAAAATCGACATCCACGACTACGCCTGCCATTACCGCCTGAGATAGTCCCAGCCCAACAATGCTCATTAATAACAACATTCTTTTCATCTTTAGCTCCTTAAAAAATAATTATCTCTAAAACACCCATCCACATAATTAGACTATCAATCACAGCAACAAGCCGTAGAATTTCTTACAACAAGACTTGAAGGAACCTCTCTGCGGACTCCGCCGCCATCTTCTTTGAGCATATCGAGCAAACATTCCATTGCGTTGTCCGCTATCAACTTTCTCTGAAGATCGACAGATGTCAGCGAAGGTATGGAATAGCGGGATATATGAAGATTGTCAAAGCCGATAACACTTACATCTTTTGGGACATCCAAACCTTCTTCTTTCAGGCCGGCCATTACACCCAAAGCCATCATATCCGTTGTCGCCAATATCGCGGTGGGACGATTTGCCAATCTTGCAAGCTTCACGCCAGCGATCTCACCAGCAGCGATATCCCAGTCAGATTCAATTATCAAATCATCATTAATCTCAAGCCCGGCCTTTCGCATGGATCGAGCATATCCGTCATAACGACGCATCGAAGCCTCCATGCGGTTCTTGCCTGCAAAAGCGATCCTCTTATGGCCAAGCTCGACAAGATGCCTTACGCTGGCCTGTGCCCCCTCACAGCCGCCGTACACAAGACAACTCGTATTTGATGCACAGAAGTCTCTGCCTAAAAGAACCGTAGGTATTGGAGCCTTCTCAAGAGACTTTCGGTCGTTATCCGTAGTGATATTAGTCCCAAGTATGATGCCATCGACTCCATAGGGTGTAACATCGGCGAAGACTTCTTCAACCGGCTTGGCAACTGTTGAACTGTGTACGAATAACTTGTAATCATGGCTGGAAGCAACCAGAGAAATTGAGTGGAAAAGCTCCATATACGATAAATCATGAGCAAAATGCTCAGAAGGAAAATTAAAAACAAAGGCAATCGTCTTAGTGCGGCCCCCGATAAGACCGCGGGCAAGAGGGTTTGGCTGATAACCAAGTCGTTTAGCGGTGTCATTGATACGATTTCGAGTAACAAGACTCACACGCTTACTGTTACGAAGTGCCAGACTGACAGTGACTGCTGATGTTTTAACCTCTTTAGCTATGTCATAAATAGTAATAGCCAAACCGATATACTCCTTAAAACATGATCTAACCGATTAACTAAATGGAATCTAACCGATTAACTAAACAATGTCAAGGATTATTTTAAAAAAAACATACGATTGCTAATTTACCAGACAGTAAAAAAAGGATTCTTTATATAGACTTTGGGGGGGGCAAGAAACCATTGGTACCTTAAAAGCTAGATTAACGAAGGCTTGGACCC
>DAOWHR010000294.1 GCA_030641315.1 Anaerohalosphaeraceae bacterium
TCGATAAAAAACTGTGCCGCTTCAAACGTGATACCCATCGCTGCGAATACCACAGCGAAGTTCTCACCCTTGCCTCGTACCGTTGCCTGCCTTGCAAGCTGAGCAGCGATATCATCATGGGGCAGACCGGCACCGGAAAAGATAGGCAGTTTCTGGCCACGAACCAGTGGATTCAGCCCATCGATCGTAGAGATCCCCGTCTGGATGAACTCGTTGGGGAAATCACGGGCGAATGGATTGATCGGGTTACCGTTAATGTTCATTTTCTTCTTCGGGATGATAGCGGGACCGTCGTCCTTAGCGATACCGATACCGTTGAAAACGCGACCGAGAATGTCAGGCGACAATGCCAGTTCCATTGGCCTGCCAAGGAAACGTACCTTGCTGCCGTCAACGTCGATACCTTCGGTACCTTCGAATACCTGCACCATTACCTTGTCATTTTCAACCTGTAGAACCTGTCCGTGGCGTTTTGTGCCGTCGCCCAGTTCAATGTCAACTATCTCGCCGTACTTGGCTCCGTCAACACCGTCCAGCAGCATCAAAGGCCCGTATATTTCTGTTACTGTCTGATACTCTTTAAGCATCGCAAACTCCCGCTATTGTCCGAACTTATCTGTCAAATCTTCAATTTATTACAAGGTCCCTTATACCGCCATCGGGTAAAGTGCCTTGGTCTGTTTATCTATTGTATCGCATATTGCGCTGATCTTATCGATATCTTCTTCCGGAATGAAGCTGCATCGCGAGATCTCATTACGTACATCAAGTGCGAAAATATCGCTCGTCTCAACACCGTTTTCGATAGCAGCAAGTCCCTGGTTATGGAAATGCAGAATAGCTTTAAGCATCTCGTATTGCTTTTCGATACTCGTATGCGTATCGACCTTATGGAACGCGTTTTGATGCAGGAAGTCCTCACGAAGACATTTGGACGTCTCAAGCACCATACGGTCGTTGGCACTGATGGATTCGGCACCTACCAGTCGAACGATCTCAGCAAGTTGTGCTTCCTGTTCCAGGAGTATCATTGATTCCTGAACCATCGCCATCATCTTCTCACCTTTTATCTTGTCTTCAAAACAGCCCGACAGGTATTGTTTATAGAAAGAATAACTTGTCAGCCAGTCTATCGCCGGGAAATGTCTCTGCTGAGCCAGCTTGGCCTGCAGTGACCAGAAAACTTTTACAACGT
The DNA here is from genome assembly GCA_030641315.1 of Anaerohalosphaeraceae bacterium. Lineage (GTDB taxonomy): Bacteria > Planctomycetota > Phycisphaerae > Sedimentisphaerales > Anaerohalosphaeraceae > DAOWHR01. The sequence goes on from DAOWHR010000294.1 coordinate 1,196, forward strand.
GAAGCGTTGCCTGTACTACTGAGTCCGAAAGGTCGCCGCCTGGAGGACTTACCGCACCGATGATCGACAGTGCTCCCTCACGTTCAGGACCGCCGAGACACTGTACCCTGCCAGCTCTTTCGTAGAATGACGCTATTCTTGCACCGAGGTATGCCGGGTAACCTTCTTCTGCTGGCATTTCTTCGAGACGTGTTGAAATTTCACGCATCGCTTCGGCCCATCGGCTTGTGCTGTCAGCCATCATCGCGACCGAATAACCCATGTCGCGGAAGTACTCGGCAATTGTGATACCGGTGTAAACCGATGCTTCTCTCGCTGCCACCGGCATATCAGAAGTGTTAGCGAACAGAACCACACGCTTCATAAGAGCCTCACCGCTGTGAGGGTCCTTAAGTTCCGGGAATTCCATCAGTACGTCGGTCATTTCGTTACCGCGTTCGCCGCAGCCTACATATACCACCACGTCAGCGTTTACCCACTTGGCAAGCTGATGCTGTACAACTGTTTTACCCGTTCCGAACGGTCCCGGTACGCATGCGGTACCACCCTTTGAGATCGGGAAGAACGCGTCAACAACCCGCTGGCCCGTAAGAAGTACTTCGTTCGGAGCGAGCCTTGCCTTGGTCCTTCGAGGAGTACGTACAGGCCATTTCTGCATGAGTTTCAGTTCAGCGGTCTCACCATTTTCCTGTTTGACCGTACCGATAACCTCTTCGACGGTGTATTCGCCTTCGCTCAGACCTTCGACTGTGCCGCTAATGCCAAGCGGAACCATTATCTTATGAAGCATAAGCGTCGATTCCTGAACTTCGCCGACGATGTCGCCTTGACTGACAGCGGTTCCATTTTCGATAGTCGGCGTAAAGTGCCATTTAACATCGCGTTTCAAACCGGGTATCTGGCTGCCGCGAAGGATGTTGGAACCCTGCAGCTCAACAAGCTGCTGAAGAGGTCTTTGAATACCGTCATAAATACTCGATATAAGACCGGGACCAAGCTCCACACTAAGCGGCGCGCCGGTGTTTACCACCTTTTCGCCCGGGCCGACTCCGACAGTGTCTTCATATACCTGAATACTGGCCTTGTTGCCGTGCAGTTCTACGATCTCACCGATCAGGCTTTCTTCGCCAACTCGCACAACGTCATACATTCTTGCACCGGCCATACCTTCTGCCACTACCACTGGCCCGGCAACTTTAACAATTCTTCCGCTACTTGTCTCACTCATTTCAAAACCTTCAATTGTAAAAGCTATCTAAACTCGCATCCAAAGGCGACTTTAATTACTTAATATATCAATACCGGTTGCCATTTTCAGCACTCTTCCAAGCGCCTTGGTGGCGTAACCTTCCGATTCTTTCATAAAGGGCACTACAACAACACACGGTACGGCACTTCGCCGGGCCTTTTCAAAAACCTCTTCGGTCATCGCGGCAATGTTCTCAGCCACAACAACCAAAGCGTAACGCTGATCAAGTATCTCTTTGGCCCGCGCCTCCACTTCTTCTGCAACAGATTCGGTGCTAAAGCAGTCAAGCCCCAGCGTTGAAAACGCCATTACAAAATCAGCACTGCCTAATACCGCGACTTTGCCTTCCATATTTGCCTCAAATACACAATATATAAATGCCCGCGTTTGCGAACATATTTCAATTTTTATTGATCGCCGAGCCTGTCCGTCAGCAGCTTGGTATCAAGCCCGTTATACTTGCCCGTAAGAACCATACGCATGGTTCTTATTTCGTTTTCTTTGCGAAGGAAATAAGCTGTCACAGTCTGAGGGCCAGCAGATAAAGTCTGCGTCGTCTTTAAAAAGCCGATAACATGCTCTTCGCACATCCTTTCCAACGCTAAGAATGATTGATTTGCTGTCAGGTACGCAACTGCCCCTTCGATAATGGCAGAATAGACAGATGACTCGAACAGATTGGCAAGCGTTTCATAGCCTGACAAAAGGCCCTGGACCAACTTTTCGACCTCGACATAGCCGCCCTTAACAAAAAGATCACGATCGTCACGTTCAGCCATCTTCAAACGAAGCATAGTGCGGATATTATTCAAATCAACCTGCGTCCTGAACAGAGAAAGCAGGAAAGTGCTTTTCATCTCGCTGGCCTTTGTAAGCTTGTACTCAGCCTGGGCTCTGTCGATCCCATGATCGATCATGCAGATATCCTTGGTGTTATAATAACCAAGAATTGCCTGTTCAACGCCTTCCTGTAAATAGTCAGGAAAACGCGAATAGTTCTCCTGCTCAAATATTTCTTCAAACTCTGATGCGGGCACATTACCGTTATCGCAGTAATCGACTCCGATCGGCCTGCCTGTCACTACACGCCTCACTGCAAGACGCATATTGGTAAAATCTTCACGAGCCCTAAGAAGCTCAATATAATCACTGTTTTCGATCAGATTGACAAATAGTGCCCGCGATTCACTTCGCAAGGATAATAGCATCATTTCTACATCGGCAAAATTCTTCACTTCCCCGCCAAATGCATAGTCAGTTCCTGTCAGCGTTTCAGTTGCTTCGGAAAAATCAGCCGCGTTTATAATGTCCATAAACTGGCTTCGGTTCAAAAGTGACGCTTCAAGAACACGAGCGCTTGCTGTCGCGTACGCATAGTTCCAGTCCTCTTCGCCAACCGGAGGATAGCGACTAAAATCAACAGCTGGTTGTTCGTTGATCGATTTCATTTATTTATATTACTCCCGTGCCGACGGATTTGATTTCAGCTCAAACCGCGGCAATTCAATATCAGCTAAACAACTCCTGGGCAAGGTCAATTTCAAGAACTTCACGCGTCTGGGATATCAAAACATCAATACTGACATTTACCCGAACCTTGCCTTTGCGGAGAATAAAACCGCCGTCGATATCAGCTTTGTCACTGCTCAGTACCAAAGCACCCTTGCTGCCTGCGATCGTCCTGTTTGCGTCCTTGATAAGTTTTTGATCGATTCTGGTTTCGTTTCTGCCGACAATGACTTCCTCACTGCCGCTCTCGGAATATCTGACTAGAAGAGACAAAATAAAGGAACGATACTCAGCGTCGCCAAGAGTTCGCAAACTGTCAGCGGCCTTAGAGAACACATCATCGAGCAACCCTGTCTTTGCCGCAAGGTATTTCTTTTTGCTGTCCATTCTCGCAGAAGCCAGCATGCGAGATAAGGTCTCTGCCCCAGCGTTTGCAGCAATATCCTCAGTATCTTTTTTGAAGCTTTCAAGTTTAGATGAGAACGCTGCGTTTTCATCAGTAAGCTTCGCATTGGATTCTAAGCGTATAGCCTTTGCCTCAGCTTCGGCCTCGTTAAGAATTTTATCTGTTACTTCTTTAGCATTCATAGCTTTTACCAGTTCTACTTCATCTTATAGAGATATAATTAGCCTGTTACTGCTGCCGGGAACACGATACCCATGTTCAGAGCCAGGAAAGAGATAAGGAAACCAAGAATCGCGTAGAATTCTACCAGTGCAGCATATACAACACCAGCCTTCATACACATATCAGGACGCTTGGCAGTCATCAGGATACCGCCTGAACATGCTTTGCCCTGGTGGATTCCGCTGAACATACCGGCAATTGCAACAGGAAGGCACGCGGCCAAAGTTTCAAAGCCTACAGCCATAGAAACGGCTTCCTGTAATCCCCCGCCGAACATGTTAAGCTTCAGCATAACCATCAGCCCAATAACAAAGCCGTAAATACCCTGCGTACTGGGAAGTACCACCAGAAGTGTCAGCAATCCATAACGCTCAGGCTTATCAGCCAAAACGCCTGCGGCACTGCGACCAGCCGTTGCCAGACCAATAGAAGAACCGATTCCTGTCATAAACGTAGCAACTGCTCCGCCAGCTATACACAACGCTATTCCATAATCCATTGTTTTGCCTCTCTTTCAAACTAACTGAAATTCTATATCTTTTTTTATTTCCCGCCGACCAAGCTGTCCGCAAGAGATTTATTCGTTTTTTTACTGTTTATCTTCAATACTGATATGCTCGTAAGTATTCTTTATTGGTCTAAAGTCATGTCCGCCGCCAACCAAAAACTTCGGGAAGAACTCAACAAACTGAAGCCTGAGACTGTGAACGAACGAACTTAAGGTGCTCATCGCCAGGTTAAACATATGTCCGCCCACAAACAGCAGAGCACCAAGAATAAAACCGACGTAAGGCACATCCATCACCAGCTTAACAAGGATATTGACAGCGATACCAAGACCTGCCGTCACCATCCCCAACGCCATCAGACGGACATAACTCAACACGTCGCCAAGATAGAACACCGTGCTGAAAAGTGCGAAAGTTCCCCCGCCGATCCTGCCCGCTAAACCTGAGTTACGCTCGGTAAACAGGAAAATCACAACAACCTGGGACAACGCAAACCAGCCGGCCAGCGTTGAAATAATTCCAAGCGATTCGTGACTTTTGAAAAAACCGTAAAGAACCAGTGAATTAAGGAATATCAGCCACGACAGGTTTTCACAAACAGCAGCAACGTATTCCTTACGGCGAATGTTATTATAAAAGGCTATACATAAACCAAACAGAATTTGGGCATACCCCAAACCAAGTGACAACTTAAAGAAAGGCATCGGGTTTGACATAGGATCGAAAAGCATGATACTTTCTCGAATATTATTCATCCATGGGAATTTATTGATCGCAAGCACTTGAACAGAATCGCCAAACCAACCGCCCGTAAGCGCCCCTGCGATTATCGTTAGTATAGAACAACTCATCATCATCCACGGAGCCTTAGTGTCACCCTGAATCTTTTTCAGAACCCACCACATCATCGCCACCATGATAATACCATAGCCCGCGTCCGTAAGGCACAATCCGAAGAACAAAGCAAAGAACGGAGCAAGATATGCTGTCGGATCAACATCAGTCGGAGCTGGCATACCGTATAGACGGGTGATCACCTCAAACGGCCGAACCGCTGAATTGTTATCGATCTCGACCGGTGGAACCTCACCTTCGGAGATGTCTATCTTACCTACACTCGAACCGGAAAATTTGCTGACTACCTTTTCCAGCCTGGCATAATCCTTTATCTTCGTCCAGCCTTCAAAAATAACGGTGTGATCAGTTTCAGGAGCAAACGCCATCGTTTTTTCGCGTGACAGCAGATTTTGATAATGGTCAAAAAGAATCTTAAGCTCGGTTTTACGCTCGGCAAGCTTTTCAGTATCATTTAATGTCGCCGCAAGATCGTCTTCTGTCTTCTTCAGCAACTCCTGATTTGTCTTGATCAGTTCAGTCGCAGTACCTTCCATGCCCTCGAAGTTGGTTGTCTCAAAATCGAAATTCCTGAGGATCTTATGGACGTCGCTTGCCGATGTGCTCAAACACAAAACAATACAGGCATGATTTTTACCTGAGACGCTGACTTCCTCGATAACAGCACCAACCTTATCAAGAGCTTCGGTCAACTCGGAAAGTTTCTGGTTGGCAACAATGCCCGCAAAACCGTTGGCACTTTCAAAACCGTGAAGCGATTCTACCGGCTCATCAAAGTCAACCCAGGGATCGAGTCCTTTGAGCACCGATAAATAGTGATTTTTGTCATCTCCGAGCTGTTCGATCCTGCTGGCTAACGCTTCTGTACGCACCAGCAGTTTGACATTCTCATCACTGTTCGTAATCGCGGCATACTTGCCGGAATCGATAACAAGACGAGGGCGAAGGGCACTGGTCAGTTCCTTGCCAGTAAAATGTGACTTTAGAAACGCTATACCGTTAGAGAGCCTGCCTATCAGTTCCTCGAGATTTCTGGGACGTTGGCCTTCAATATGAAGTTCAGGCCAATTTTTGGTTACCATAGCTCTTTCAGCGTCAAGTATCTGCACTATCCCCTCATGCTGCAAAGCCTCAAGAAGCTTGGCAGCCTCCTCGCGGTAGCTGACGATCATAACCTTTGTCATTTGGGCAATAGCCATACCAATTCCCGTACCTGATTACTTTGATTTTTCCTTAAATGCTGATGTGGACTGTCTGCTGATCATCCTTTGAGATGATCGATAACCTTACCGACGCAACCGTCTATCTTGTCCCGTGCATTTTCCTTAAGAATCTTTCTCTGCTCGGCGCCTTCGGCTTTTAGAGTTTCTACTTCCTCTTTCCCCTGGTCATTGGCCTTTGATACCGCAGCGGCGATCATATCGTTACGTTGTTGCTCTGCTTCCAAAAGTTTTTGCGTCCGTGCCTGTTTTGCTGCCTCAATCATTTTAAGCGTTTCAGCTTTTGCGGCATCAACGGTTTGTCTTGCTTGTGTTTCCGCTTCTTTAATTAGTTTAATAACCTGCATCATATATCCCAAATTCAAAATACTTGCAGGGCAGCTGTAGAAAACCCGCTACCCGATGTTAACGAAATAACTTAGAACAAAAAGCGGCTATCTGCTGATCTAGATGTTGCCTTCTGTTGCCGAAGCGATGAGATTTTTCTTCTCCATCGCGAAGATGATCATTTCGACTATCTCTTCCTTAGAAAAAGCCGCGTTATCTATTACCAGATTAAACGCTGGCTCACGCGCATTTTGCTGTTCATATATTTTCCGCAAATGTTTGCGATTCTTATCAACTTCTTCGATCCTCAGGATCGCTTCCTGCCGTTTTAGGTTTTCGCGTCTGCTTACTTTGGCAATACGCCATTCCCTGGGCGCTTCAAGCCTGACGCTTAGCCCGTTGCTCAGGTCAGCCGCAGCTGCCGTTCCGCCTTGGCCGATAATGATCGCGTGACCTTCAAAAGCCACCGTGCGAACCATTATAGTTATCTTATTGCGAATCTCATAACCGTCCGGAATATTATTCTTTCGGACACCACGCAAAAGATCCTTTAGCAAACTTGGCTTTGCCATTCGCTCTTTTTCGATAAGTTCCTCAGCGAGACCTGTGCTTTCAGCCAGTTCCTTGAGGATGTTCTTTTTGTACACCTTCCACAGGTTTTCACCGGCAAGATCATTAAGCTTTGCCAGAAGAAGATCGCCAAGTTCATATCCATCGCAACCGTACTGACGCGAAATCGTCACATAAGGCCCTGGTTCCTTCTTCCTGTCCAGGTCTTCCAGATTATCACGTATATACGACGACAGCGTCGGTCTACCCATCTTTAAGCCCTTACACATTTTCGCAAGTCAAGCCAAACTTATCCCGCCGAGATTACCGGCACATACGCTGCTTGTCAACTATTACTTGCTTAATAAATCGAAAGAATATATATCTCAAACACGGCCAAACACCCACAGTAACACTGTTATAGGTCTTTTTTAGTCATGTTTTTGAGAGGTAAATTTCCCCTGCCAGTTACCATTGCAGCCAGATCGGCATGGTCACACGCGACAATAGGCAAATTATCAGCATTAAACCATTCTCCTTCAGCTGCAGCGATATTGGCCAGCTATACGAGGGTTTTTATCTAAGTCCTTTTGTCGAAGTAGTTTAAGTTGGTTTGGCATGAAAATAAACATTGTCATCTGCCTGATTCTGACTCAAATTCCAAAACAAGTTGCCATTATTGTTTTTATCACGTAGAATTACCGGCCAGCTAAATGAAATGGTTTGACAGTACATCCACTTAGATGGTCTATGATTTCAGGTTAGATTAAATGGCACAGGATTATAAAAATATTCTGATCATTAAGCCCTCCGCCCTTGGAGATGTCATAACCGCTCTGCCTGCAGTGAACGCTTTGAAACAGCGATACCCCCATGCGAAGATAACATGGCTTATCCGCCCGGAATTCGCTCCGATCCTCGATTGTGCCCCTGGTGTTGACAAAAAACTCATTTTTGACCGAAAAAAGCTTGGCAAATGGTGGTGTTGTCCCAAATCCTTCAAATTGCTGTTGAACCTCCTTTCCAGCCTCAAAAAGCCCGGTTTCGACCTCGTGATCGATCTCCAGGGTCTGTTCAGGACCGCGGTTTTTACACGTTTGACCGGATGCAAAAAACGTATTGGAATGAGATCGGCAAGGGAGGGATCAACCCTATTCTATACAGACAGGATCGACTTGCATCCTGAATCTGTTCATGTTGTCGACCAGTATCTGCACTTAGTTGCCGCTGTTGGGGCTTCGATAGAGCAACCCGATTTCGCACTTTCGCCCCCAGTCAGCGCGATTGATGCTGCTGGTAAACTTTTAGGCGACAACAATATCAGCGGCCGATTTATAATTATCGTCCCCGCTGCAGCGCACGAAATAAAATGCTGGCCCGCCCCAAACTTCGCTGATCTTTCCGACAAACTCAGCAAGCAGTTCGATCTGCCTATCGTCGCCATCGGCACCGCAAACGAAAAACATTTCATAGACAACATTAACTCCATCTCCGGGACAAACATCATCGACCTGACTGGCAAGACCGATCTGCCGACTCTAACGGCCCTAATGAGCAAAGCAAGCCTTATCGTAACCAACGACACTGGCCCGGGCAACCTTGCCATCGCAACAAACGCTCCAACCGTAATGATCTTTGGCCCGACCAACCCGATCCGCATCGAACCATACAAAAAGTCCGGCTCACTGGCTGCTATCGAACCTTACACGAGACCGGTCGGCATAAGAAGTTTCGATCCGAAGTACCGAATCGATGCTGTAACCGTAAGCCATGTTTTCGACCTAGCTGTAAAGCATCTGCAAAAATCAACCGATCTGCCATAACAGGAACCGCACCAAAGCCATGGTCAAACGCACACTATACAGAAAATACATTCGACTCATCACCCGCTTTGTGAAGTTCCATATTCTCCATGTTGACGATTCCGCTCATCGCATCGCGCTTGGTGTTGCTATCGGTTTATTCTGTGCATGCCTGCCGCCCATTGGCATTCATATTGTGATCGCGTTATTGCTTACGTTAATTTTACGAGCTAACAAAGCAACGGCAATGATAGCAGTATGGGCAAACAATCCGTTTACTTTCGTGCCGATAGCCGTAGCGTGTTTTCTCGTCGGAAGGGCACTGTTCGGTATCTTTGTTTTGAATCCCGAACTGACCGCCGCTCAGGTCACTGAAATGCTCAGACACCATCTTGCCATTGGCAACATTTTTACCGAGATATTCACTGCCGCTTTCTGGAACGATATTGGTACATTATTCAGGCAGATAGGCATCGAACTGACGGTGGGGGGGGTGCTGCTTGGAATACCGACCAGTGTTATAAGCTATTTTCTGACAAAAAAATTCATTATCCACCACCGCCTCAAAAAACCCAGGCGACGCTACCGGCACCTCGATTAACCTCGTTTTTCGACGGCAAAAGCACCGATATATCCTTTAATAATAACCTGCCATTGCAATAATTTGTGAAAGTCACTAAAATTAGCGCATATTATTCGTCTCAATTTACACTGGTAATTGAAAGGAACAAATATATCAGATAAGCCGGAACATTTGTTAGTCAGTAATGCCCGTAACGGCAGCATTGATGATTTCGGACAATTATATCAGCGGTATTACAAAAGCATTGTCGCGATAGCTTATTCGATGACAGGCTCTACGCATACCGCCGAAGAGATTGCCCAGGAAACCTTTGCCGTTGCGTGCGGAGATATTATCCGTCTGCGCGATCTTGGTAAGTTTGCGCAATGGCTGGCAGGTATCTGCAGAAACCTGTCTCGAAAAGCCCTTCGCGACAAAAAAGAAAAGAGGTTATCCAATGATATGTTTGCCCTTATCGCTGATCAGCCTGAAGATGAGGCGGATCAGGATTTGATAGAAAACGTAAGACAGGCTGTCCTGTCCTTATCCGATAAGTCAAGAGAAGTTATTATCCTGCGGTATTACGAAGGACTTAACTATGAACAGATCGCTGAAATAAACGGCCTGACAAACCAGGCCATCAATGGCTGGATATTCAGGGCCAAGAAAAAGATCGCTTCTTATCTAAAAAAGAAGGGACTGTATAATGAATGAAAAAGATAGTAAAGATGCTGTTGACAAACTGCTGAACAAGGCATTGGGAACCAACAACGCAAAACCAGACTTTGAAAAGTTTTGCTCGGCCAATGTCGATGCTGTAAATGTGCTGAAACAAAATGCTAAGCGTAAAAGAAATTTCTTCGAGGAATACTTTTCTTTTCCAAACATTTTGTCGCAGTTGCTTAGACCCGTACGAATTCCCGTAGGCCTTTGTCTCATCGTTGTCCTGTTGGTGATACTTAGTCTGTGGGATATTGACATGCCCGGTTCCTCGGTCGCATGGGCACAGATCAGGCGAACCGCCCAGACCGTAGACAAAGTCAAGTTCTATGAGTTCTGCTTCAAAGAGGACAACACAGTAGAATATACCAGAGGCAGCTACGCTCTGGGTAAAGTCGAAATGATCAATCCTGACGGAACCACATCTATTGATGACGGCCGCAAACGTCTCGTCATGGCTCAGGACGGAAGTGTGATAAATGAAATTAATACAGAGTTTTCCAATCTTACCTGCGTTGAAAATAAACACAATTTTTTTGAGGTACTTACCAAAGGTATACTCGAATATCAGCAGGAACAGATCGACAGGCAAAAACCTTCGCAGATCGCCGACGATTTTTTGACTTATGATTTTTCTCCCCCGCCTGCACTGGAGGTGCATTTTGATTCCATCGTTGTAACCGTTGGTAAAAATTCTCTCCTGCCGATCCAGATGAAACTGCTTTATAAAGACACCCCCGGACGGTACGACGTATTTTTCTTCGAATATTCAGATAATTCCCAGGATAAGCAATGAACAAAAGAATAAACGAAAAGCTTAACGCAGATGGTTTTACCCTGATCGAATTATTGGTCGTCATCTCGATTATCGCGATGCTGTTAGCAATACTGCTGCCCTCGCTGGGCCGAGCAAAGAATGTCGCTCGCCGTTCCGTTTGTCTGTCCAATCAACGGCAGTGTATCATCGCCTGCGTTATGTACGCCAACGAGAATTTCGACTGGCTGCCGAAGGGAAATGTAGGCCCCGAAGACGACAGCCCCGAAGTATGGACCAACACGAATTTCAGTAGCTGCCTGCACATCTACGAGGAATACGGCGTTACAGAAGAAATTGCGATGTGCTCATCATGGGTTAAAGATTCGGATGACTTTTTCAGAGATCCAAGAGAATACAGCGACAGTGTTTATTTCAGTCCAACCACCATTGGTTTTCTGTATTACGGCAGAAGGTATGACAAGCCATCGGAAGTTTACTCGCCCAAAACTGGCGACGATGGTTATTACAGGTCGCCGGCAAAACTGTCCGCCTCGAAAAAAAGCATAACTTCACCGACACTGTTTACATGTTACCACTGGGATTCGGTCAGTCCTGCCAACGGCAAATGGGGCGCAAAACTCCCCCACGCCAGATCAGGAACAGCAGCGGTAATAGGCCCAAACTCTCAGCAGCTAAAACCAAAACCAACCGGTCTTGCCGTGGGTAAACTTGACGCCTCAGCAGCCTGGGTGAAATGGAACAATCTCAAACACTTCGAGCAGAACCAGGAAATACGAATGTACTACGCAAAATGATTCGCTAACACCACCTGAAGTATAATTCGCTTTACGCATAACAAAAAAAGCTCTCGAAACATGTGTATGTATCGAGAGCTTTTTGTATTTGATAAATGAAATAATTTACTTGATCACGCTGATGCACCTTTCGCACAGGTTCGCATGTTCGCTATCAGCGCCGACGCTTGGCCAATAGTTCCAGCATCGTTCGCATTTTTCGTAGCTGCTCTTTGCCGCTACTATTTTAGTTTCGCTTCCAACTTCGATCTTCACTTCGCTGACAATACAAAGTGCCGCGAATGCTTCGGTACCGAACTCGTTTACGATCTCTATCAGCTTCTCGTCATCGCTTACAATGCTTACCGTTGCTTCCTGGTTACTTGCGATGTTTCCTTCTTTTCGCACACCCTCAAGCTGCCGCATAACTTCATCACGAAGCCCCATCAGCTTATCCCATTTTGCCTCGCCGCTCTTATAGTCAATATTCTCATCGACCTGCGGCATGATTGCCAGATGTACAGTCTCGACATCCTGCGACCTGATCTTCATTGCTGCCCACGCTTCCTCTGCGGTATGCACCAGCACAGGCGAGATCATCCGCACCAGCGCATCGAGCACGCTGACCATCGCAGTTTGGCAGCTGCGTCGTGAATGGCTGTCCTTAGCATCGCAGTACAGTCGATCCTTGAGCACATCCATATAAATGCTGCTCATCTCGACCGTGCAGAAATTATATATAAGCTGGAACACACGGTGGAACGCGAAATTCTCATAAGCGTCATGTACCCTGTCGATCAGCTTGTTGAGCTGCTGAATCGCCCACTTATCGATGCCTGCCATATCTTCATACGCCACCGCCATCGAACTGTCAAAGTCATCGACGTTGCCCATAAGATACCGCAGCGTATTTCGTATCTTACGATAAGCGTCCTGGAGTCTGCCGATAAGCTCATCGCTGCAACGCATATCTTCCTGGTAGTTGACGCTTGATACCCACAGCCGCAGGATGTCCGAGCCATATTTTTCTATCTCTTCAAGTGCGCTTACATAGTTGCCCAGACTCTTGCTCTGCTTCATACCGTTTTTGTCCACGGTGAATCCATGCGTCAATACTGTCTTGTAAGGCGGTTTCCCCGTTGCCGCCAAGCCCGGCAGCAGCGATGACTGGAACCACCCGCGATGCTGATCCGATCCCTCAAGATAAAGGTCCACAGGAATATCATATCCGCCCTGTGCCATAACGCTGTTCCAACTGCACCCGCTCTCGAACCATACATCGAAGATGTTCTCTTCCTTTTCGAGATCGTCATAACTAAACCCGTCAGGCAGAACAAAATCCTCGCCAAGCAGTTCCTGCGGTGAATCGGTAAACCATGAGTTCGAGCCTTTCTGTCCGATATGCTCTGCAACGGCCATTACCGATTCTTTTGTCAGCAGCGGCTTCCCTTCACTTGTTATAAATGCCGGAATAGGCAAACCCCAACTCCTCTGCCTGCTGATGCACCAGTCAGGTCTGCTCTCCAGCATCCCGCGGAGCCTCTTTTCGCCCCACGCCGGCACCCACTTAACATCACCGATCTGGTCGAGAGCAAGATTTCTCAGACTCTTGCCCGTAGTTGTCATCTCGCGGTCAACGCTTACGAACCACTGCTCGGTCGCTCTGAAGATGACCGGCATCTTGCTTCGCCAGCAGTGCGGGTAGCTGTGCATGATCTTCTTTTCAGCGACCAGCAAACCAATTTTCGCCAGATGTTCATTAACAACCGGATCGACCTTGAGTACGTTTTGCCCCTTCAGGAAATCCGGTGCGGTCTCGTCATAACAGCCGTTATCCAGCACAGGCGAATAAATCGCCAGCCCATACTGCTGACCAGCCACATAGTCATCAACACCATGCCCCGGCGCGATATGGACTATGCCCGTCCCGTCTTCGGTCGTTACATATTCAGCGCAGATAGCGTAATGACAGTCGTTCTCTGTCGGATTGTCTTCAACGAACGGATGGCAGTAACGCATTTTCTCAAGCTCTGCTCCCATCACCGGCTCGCTCAGACCGTACTGTCCTTCTTCAAGTCCCGCTGCCGCTGCTATAGCTTCGACCCTTGCTGCGGCTACTATTGAGGTGAACTTCTGTCCTTCCTTTTCATAGCTCATACCAACATATTCAACTCGTGGATGAACCGCAATCGCGAGGTTTGCCGCCAGCGTCCACGGTGTCGTTGTCCATATCATAAAACAAACTTTGCTCTGGCTATCATCAACCAGCCCAAGTTCGCTTAGTTTTGCTCTCGTTTCTTCATCGGCTGGGAAATTCACATAGATACTCGACGATTCGATGTCCTGATACTCAAGCTCAGCGTCGGCCAGCGCCGTCTCACAGCCTATCGACCAGTGGATCGGTTTTAGCTGCTTATAAACCAGTCCGTTGGCTACCATCTCAGCGAACACCGTAAGTATCCCTTTTTCGTACGATGGCTTTAGAGTCAGATATGGATTCTTCCAGTCGCCGAAGATGCCCAGCGCCTTAAACTGTTTCGTCTGGTGTTTAACGAATTTGCTCGCGTACTTCTGGCACTGCTTGCGTATATCGGGCTTGCTCATCTCTTTGGCCTTGTCGCCAAGTTCAGCCATCACTTTTACTTCTATAGGCAGTCCATGGCAGTCCCATCCGGGCACATAAGGCGTACGATAGCCGGTCATGGTTTTATACTTTATAACAATGTCCTTGAGCACCTTGTTGATCACATGGCCCATGTGGATGTCGCCGTTGGCGTATGGCGGCCCGTCGTGCAGCGTATAAACCGGCGCGTCCGCCCTTGCTGCCATGATCGTTTCGTACATGTCGATCTTATCCCACGCCTTGCGCTGAGCAGGCTCACGCTGAACCAGATTAGCCTTCATCGCAAAACTCGTACTAGGCAGATTCAAACTGTCACGATAACCCTTTTTCTTCTCTGACATCGTTACTTATCCCTTATATTCCAAACATTTAACTCGAATCGAGCATACTACCTTCACCGGATACGCCTGTCAAGCCTTCTGCGATGATCCGAATTGCCGCAGATACCCAACAAAAAAGGCCGTCCAGGGCTTTGCAACCCTGAAAGGCCTCATGTTTCCGTACAAGGACCGCCTCAGAGCCGTGTCGCTCCGTTATTAATAATGCTGATTATAATTAATCCGCTGCTCATCGTTATTTCCAATAATCTGTCCATAAAACCAATTCGGTAATTATGGCCATGATATAAGCCCATAAACAACAAAAAGTCAACAAATCTCTATTTCATGGAGAATTTTCAGCCTGGAATTGCATGTTAAAATGAATAAGTCGCCTTGGTTTACTCAAAACAGTGTTTAAGGCACTGGAATCGCAATATTATTAGAATGCAACTATAGTCCCATGGGTATACTTCTATACATGAATCCATTATTGGTAACGGTTAATCATTGCAATAATTGCCATATTCTGGTAGAAAATGCCCATGGAAAAAGCGAACATAATAATTGGTTGTATAATAGTCGTATTCGTCATGACAGTTCTGACAGCCCTGACGTTCTGGTCCCGAAAGACAATCGACCGCATCGCAAGCGGCCCATGCAAAACAGTAAGGCAAACATTGAAGGGACTCAATGGTGGCAGATAGTAAGCAGGCACAAGGAGCCATCCCAACGCCTGAACTCTCAAGAGAACTTTCCCTGTTCCACCTGACAATGATGGGGCTGGGCATGATGATCGGTGCAGGCGTTTTCGTCGGCATGGGACGATCTATTGGTGAGGCAGGCCCGGGTGGAGCGGTACTTACATTTGCGTTAAATGGACTACTGGCAATATTCACGGCAATGTCATACGCAGAGCTAAGCTCTGCTATACCCAGGGCAGGCGGGGCCTACAACTTTGCAAGGATCGGCTTTGGGAGGCAGGCAAGTTTCATCGCAGGGTGGATGGAATGGTTTGCATCGAGCATTGCTGGGAGCATGTACGCACTTGCTTTTGCAATCTATACAGTTCGGTTTGTTCGAATCGCTATTCTACACCATACGCCTACAGCAGACAGCGGAGGCATCACCGAAGATGTCGCCATAAAAGCAGTCGCTGTGATAACGGCTGGTGTTTTTCTTTATATCAATTATCGAGGGGCTTCTGAGACTGGCAAGATTGGAGCGTTTATTACGGTCGGACAAACTCTATTTCTGCTTGTAATAGGCGTTGCAGGTATCGTCGCAGTGGTCAGGGATCCATCCAGACTTGAAAATTTCTCTAACTTCATGCCTAAGGGATGGCCTCGATTGTTTGTGACAATGGGACTTACTTATGTAGCCTTTGAGGGCTTTGAGGTGATCGCACAGGCAGGCGATGAGGCGATCAATCCGCGCCAAAATCTACCCAAAGCGATGATTTATTCTGTTTTTATTGTCACGATCATTTATGTGATAGTTACGTTTTCGACAATTGTAGCTGTAAAAGTTGGAGACAATACAGGAGGTCTTCCTGCATGGAAATGGATAGGCAGTTTTGAAGAAGAGGGCTTCGGAGAAGCGGTCGCATTTCTTATGCCTTACAAAGGGCTGGGTAATTTCATTTTAACGCTGGCGGTGATATTCTCATCTACATCGGCACTTAACGCTACAATATACTCAGCAACGAGAGCGTCATATGCTTTGGGACGCGACAAGATGCTGCCCGGAATATTCGCGGTAATTCACAGGACTCGAAATACCCCTCACGGGGCCTTGGCATGCACATCTGTTATTATTCTGATCGTGGCAACTGTCCTTCCAACAAACGGCGTCATGGCTATTACTATCATCATGTTCCTGTTTTTGTTTTTTATGGTTAACCTTTGCGCAATCAAGATCA
>DAOWHR010000385.1 GCA_030641315.1 Anaerohalosphaeraceae bacterium
ACCGTCGTACTCCGCAAACTACGCCAGTTCCAGGACATGGGCCACAAAGCCATCCTCATCATCGGCGACTATACCGCAAAGATCGGCGACCCCACCGGCCAGAACACAACCAGGCCGATGCTCAGCTCCGAGCAAATCAAGGCAAACGCCCTGACATATTTCGACCAGGCTGGCAAGATCGTTGACACCTCCCAAGACAAATGCGAAATACGATATAACGGCGAGTGGCTTGCTGATATGAAACTGGCCGACGTGGTAAAACTGACCGCCTCGATGACCGTCGCCCAAATGCTTGAACGCGACACCTTCGAGCTGCGTTACAAAAACGGCGATGCTATCGGCATCCACGAATTCCTATACCCGCTTATGCAGGGACAGGATTCTGTCGCCATCAAAAGCGACGTCGAACTGGGCGGAACCGACCAGACGTTCAACAACCTCGTCGGACGCGACCTCCAACGACAGGACGGCCAGCCACCGCAGATCGTAATTACAATGCCCATCCTCGTCGGTCTTGACGGCAAGGAAAAAATGAGCAAGAGCAAGGGCAACTACATCGGCGTTACCGACAAACCTTCTGACATGTTCGGCAAGGTTATGAGCATCGCCGATGAGTTGATGGACAATTACTTTACCCTCCTGACAGACATCCCCGCTGATCAGATCGCGGTACTTACCGATCCAGCAAAAACGCACCCCAAGGAAGCAAAGGTCATGCTCGGCAAGAACATCGTTACACAGTTCTACGACGCCCAAGCGGCGGAGATGGCCGCCGAAGAATTCAACAAGGTCTTCGCACAGAACCAACTGCCCGATGATATGCCCGAAGTCGACATCGCACCGGAACCGATAACCGCAAGCAAACTGCTCCTGCATTGTAACCTCATCGCGAGCGGCGGTGAAGCAAAACGCATGGTCAAACAGGGCGGTGTCAGCGTCAACGGCGAAAAAGTAACCGATCCGCAGGCGCAGATCATCCCCCAAAACGAAATGGTGGTCCAGGTCGGAAAACGTAAATTCGCGAAACTTAAAGTTCAATAGGATCAGAATATGAAACTGCCCCAAACCGAAAACCCGCAGCGATACGTCGGACTGTATGTCGTTGACTTTGGCCAAACCACAAGCATCGGATTTACTGCCGACGAAGTCGCCGAGCTGCTCGAAAGCGAAAAATTCTCCGGCATAAAAGTCTACCGGATATACAACGCGTATCCGGATGGCAAAATGGAACTGCGAGCCGTCACCGCCGAGACTTTCCAAATGGAAATGGGCATGTTCTTCGCCGCTGCCGACCAGCAGACAGCAAAGAAGGACTTCGACAGACTCATCACAATCGCAGTAACGAACACACCGCCAGGCCGGGCAAAAGTACAAATGTCACAAATGTCGGACGGCAGATTTCTAACCGCTCTGATCTACCCAGCCGAATACAACGACCAGTTCAGCCAGTGGCTTTTGGATGCAGATTACAAAACAAGCGGCACAGCTTACGGCGGCCTTTCGGTACTGCAGGAATATAATGACACAGTCAGCCAGGTCATCGAACGGCACCAACTGTTCGGCAAAACACAGTTCCAAAACAGAACAGGCGATCAGCTTCTTACATCAGTAGGCCTTGCGGTTCAAAGATGAAGATCCCAGCCAAAACAGCAAGGGACACCGCCAACAAAAAAACCGGAGCTATTGCGGGGTTCTTCTTAACCGTCTTCGGCAGGCCCCCAAAACGCACCGACCAGCAGGCTCATAAAAAAGATTTCAAAACCTCAACACGGCGAATGGGCATAAGATTTACGGATAAACTCCGAGACACTTTCCGAAAAAAGTGGATAAAAAAACACTAGACCTGCCCCGCCAGTTGCACTGGCCAGATTTGTGCACATCACAGCCATCAAAAATATGAACCCGCAAAACCTTGTCCTGCAAAACCTTACAGCAATCAGCCGACAATCGTAAAATATTATAGGACTATTTGGCCGAAAATTTTAAAGCGTTCTGTTCCCGCCTGTCGATAAGAGTATTGAATACAGTTTTCTCCCCTCCGGAAAACATCGGGCAATAGAATTTTGTCCGATGTTTTCTTTTTTTTACTGCCCTACCCGCTTGAACCAACCGGCAAAAAAGCCCCCAGCATACGGCCTGTCTTCCTCAGTTCAAACAAACTGGTAATCATTAAACTTATTGAGAATAAACAGTGATAAATCGCACAGCCTGCTAAAGCCCCTATGACAGCACAGGTCTGCCCATAACCATGCAGCATCTCTTTGTCGTTACTTGAAATAGGTACTTCTGTTAAAACTCCATTCTCATTCTGGTATGTGTAAGATTCCGGTGCCAGTACCTCAGTCATTGTTGCGAGGATATTTCTATAGCCGCAATAATAAACCAATACCATTATCCCGGATATAACCGCCGTTAAG
>DAOWHR010000442.1 GCA_030641315.1 Anaerohalosphaeraceae bacterium
AGATAAAGTTTACCCTGATCCGAAAAGCATTTATGACAAAGTCAAACAACTCGATCCGCGGATCGGGATATGTATGGACATCGGCCATACGCAGCGATGCGGGCAGGATCCGTCAGCCGAGGCGATTAAGTATGCAGATCGATTGCACGATGTTCATCTGAAAGATGTCAACAAGGCAACGGCAAAAGGCAGCACGGTTGAGATCGGCAGAGGCGTTATCGATATTGTGAAATTCATCAGGACGCTGGCTCAGATAAAATATAAAGGCATCGCATCGTTTGAATACGAAAAGGACGGCAAGGCGCCTCTGGCCGGGCTGGCTGAGTCGGTTGGATATGTTAAGGGCGTTATGGCAGTGTTGTAGATATGGATTGCTGAGTGCGGCGGCCACTGGCGGCGTCGGTAAACAGGATTTGTGATCGCCCCGTTCGACGGTGATCGATGGTTTTATATTGAGAGAGAATTGACATGTTTGATGTTAAAGATAAGTGTATTGCGATAACCGGTGCGGGCGGGGTGCTATGCGGTCAGCTTGCAAGGTCGCTGGCAGCTAACGGGGCTAAGATCTGCATCGTAGATTATGATGTGATGCGTGCCAATGAGGTTTGCAAGGAGATCGAGGCGGCGGGGGGATTCGCTATTCCGGTCGAGGCGGACGTTCTGGATAAGAGCCAGGTGCAGGATGCTTTTTCTTGTGCGGTCGAGAGCATGGGGCGGGTCGATGTGCTGATAAACGGTGCAGGCGGCAATAAGAAGGAAGCTACGACGGGGGATGATATGTCATTTTTTGATATGCCCGCAGATGCTATACGGTTTGTGTTCGATCTGAATTTTATCGGTACGCTGCTGCCGAGTCAGGTGTTCGGCAGGCACATGGCAAAGCGTGGTGAGGGGATCATATTGAACGTTTCGAGCATGAACGCTTTTTGTCCGTTGACGAAGATCGCTGCGTATTCGGCTGCAAAGGCGGCGGTGAGCAATTTTACGCAGTGGCTTGCGGTACATATGTGTCAAAACTATTCAACGGAGATCCGGGTTAACGCGATCGCACCGGGATTTTTCCTGACGGAACAGAACCGGTTTTTGCTGACGGACGAAGCGAGCGGTGAGCTTACGCCGCGAGGCAAGACGATTGTCGATCATACGCCGATGGGACGATTTGGAAACGCCGACGAGTTAGCAGGGACAGTGCAATGGCTGCTGAGCGATGCGTCGAAATTTGTAACCGGGATTGTTGTTCCGGTTGACGGTGGATTCAGCGCATTTAGCGGGGTTTGAAAAACTACGCCGCAGATAAACGCAGATTTGGTACTGATTGACACGGATTTTTAAAAAGGATTTAGGGCAGACGGGGCAAGCAGAACGTATTTGTAATTGAAGGTCAACCCCCTGCAATGCAGGGGGCTAAATGTCACCCTGTCGGGTGATAAATGTTTGTGTTAGGAATGTTGTTATCGTTAATTTGGATTCCAGATTTCACTGGAATTACAGGTTTTTTTCGGGAAGGTTTTAGAGTGGATTATACTAAGGCGCTGAGAGAGATGGTGCCTACAAAAGAATTTCTTGTCGCGATCGATTCGGATGGTTGTGTTTTTGACGCGATGGGGATCAAGCAGCGTGAGTGTTTTTGCCCGATGCTTATTGCTTATTTTGGATTGCAGCCTGTGGCTGAGGCGGCGAGGGAGTGTAAGGATTTCGCTGATCTGTTCAGCAAGACGCGCGGGGCGAATCGACATAAGACTTCGGCTCGGATATTGACGGAACTTTTGCCAATGCATCCGATGGTTGTCGAGCGTGGGTTCGAGGTGCCTGCGTTTAAGTATTATGTTGACTGGGTGAACGATCCGGATTCGCTGCTGAGTAACGCTGGGCTTGAACAGAAGATAGCTGAGTCTGAGGGTGAGGCGAGGGCTGAGTTCGAGGCGGCGTTGAAGTGGAGCGTTAGGGTTAATGAGATGGTAGCGGAGGTTGTCAGGGATATTCCACCGATTCCGTATGCTCGTGAAAGCTTCGAAAAGATTGTGGAGAAAGCTGATATTATTGTCTGTTCTTCGACACCGGTCGAGGCGCTGGCGCGTGAGTGGGCAGAGCATGATGTTGCGAAGTATGCAAAGGTGATTGCCGGTCAGGAGATGGGTAAGAAGGCTGAGCATCTTGCTGTGATGTGCGAGAAGTATGACAAGGATAAGATAATTATGATCGGTGATGCTCTGGGCGATCAGTGTGCAGCAGAAACGAACGGTGTCATGTTCTACGCGATAAATCCCGGTGCAGAATCGGCAAGCTGGAAGCGGTTTGTCGATGAAGTGTTCGATAAGTTTATCGCCGGTGAGTATGCGGGTGATTATGAAGAATCGGTCAAGAGTGAGTTTGCGGGTTATCTGCCGGAGAATCCGCCGTGGATTGAGTAGGTTTATCCAGATGTCAGGTGTATAAGATGATTTATTTTAGTCGCGGAAGTGTTAGTGAGAATCTTAGCAGCGAGGAGCTTAAGGCTGGTTTGATTGCTGGCCTTGAGGGGCTTGGTGTGCGCAGGAAGGTTCTTGCGGTGCCGCCTGATATTACGAGGTATTATTCGCGGGCCGGTGAGCTTACGAGGTATGCGTGGGAGTATTACGGCGATGCGATGGTTGATGTGCTGCCTGCTTTGGGGACGCATTTTGCTATGACCGAAGGTGAGATCGAGCGGATGTACGGGGAGATGCCTGTCGAGCTGTTTCGGGTGCATGACTGGCGAAACGATATTGTAACGCTTGGTGAGGTGCCGTGCGAGTATGTTAGGGAGGTTAGCGAGGGTAAGGTTGATTTTAGTTGGCCTGCGCAGGTGAATAGGCTGCTGGTGGAGGGCGGGCACGATTTGATACTTTCGGTAGGACAGGTTGTGCCGCACGAAGTTGTTGGGATGGCGAACTATAATAAGAATATTTTTGTCGGTACCGGAGGCGCCGAAGGGATCAACAAGAGCCATTTTCTGGGTGCCGCTTACGGTATGGAGCGGATGATGGGCAGGGCGGATACGCCTGTGCGGAAGGTTTTGAATTACGCATCGGATCATTTTGCGAAGGACTTGCCGATCGTTTATGTGCTGACTGTTGTGAGTGCTACCGATGAAGGGCAGGTTGTGCGGGGTTTGTTTATCGGTGATGATGTTGAATGTTTTGAGCGGGCGGCGGAGCTGTCATTGAAGGTGAATTTTCAGATGGTTGAAAAGCCGTTGAAGAAAACGGTGGTATATCTTGAGCCGGAAGAGTTTAAGAGTACGTGGCTTGGCAATAAGAGTATTTATCGAACTCGGATGGCGATGGCGGATGGCGGTGAGCTTGTTGTGCTGGCGCCGGGGCTACGGGAGTTTGGCGAGGATAAGGAAATCGACAGGCTGATTCGCAAGTATGGATATGTCGGGACGGAGAAGGTACTTGAGCTTGTTGAGGAAAACGATGAGTTGAAGGACAATCTGAGTGCGGCGGCGCACCTGATACACGGTTCGTCGGAAGGGCGGTTTAAGATCACATACTGTCCGGGGCATATTACGAAAGACGAGATCGAGTCGGTGAATTTTGAGTATGCCGATCTTGATGAAATGATGCGGCGTTATGACCCGAAGATTCTCAAGGATGGTTTTAATACGGTTAACGGTGAAGAAATTTTCTTTATTTCTAATCCTGGTATGGGTCTGTGGTCTGCCAAAGACAGGTTTAAACAGTAATAATATCACGGAGCAAAAAATGACACAAAGTAAACCAAAAAAATATTCTCTGCTTGTCGCAACCAGTATGGGACTTCGATTAACTCCGGTTAATTCACAGCCCTTCCATTGCAGCGATATGTTCAAGATGCAGGCAACGAGTGCCGAGAGCAACGTGGCAAGCGTTTCTTCTTATCTTGGTATGCCTGTTAAAGTTTTGACAGCGTTTGTAAAGGGCAGTCCGGCGGCGCATTTTATAAAGGACAATCTCAAGAGCCGAAGGATGGACTTCGAAGGGTCCCAGTTCGATCAAGGCGGTCCGTGGGGGTATCGTCATCAAATCAATATGGCTGACAGCGGGTGGGGTGCTCGCGGTCCCAGAGTGCAAAACGACAGAGCCGGTGAAGTGGGTCGCGAGCTTAGCGTCGACGATTTCGATCTGGACAGAATCTTCGGCGATGAAGGCGCTGAAATCGTGCATCTGTCAGGGCTTATTGCGGCGTTGTCTCCGAAGACGAGTAAATTCTGTCTTGATATCGCTCGCGTTGCCAAGGACAACGGATCATTAATATCTTTCGATCTGAACCACCGGGCCAGCTTCTGGAAAGGCAGAGAAGAAGAACTTGCGAGAACATTTGCCGAGATTGCATCCAGGAGCGATATATTGATCGGCAACGAAGAAGACTTCCAGTTATGTCTGGGCATAAAGGGTCCAGAAGCAGACGGTCAGGGCCTTGATGAAAAAATCGACAGCTTTAAAGAGATGATCGGCAGAGTACAGGAAGCGTATCCAAACGCTAAATATTTCGGCACAACACTTCGTCAGGTTGTTTCGGCAAACTGCCACCTGTGGGGCGCTTTGGTTACGGACGGCGAGGACTGGGAAATCATCAAACCGCGTGAGATAGGCGTTCTTGACCGTATCGGGGGCGGTGACGGATTTGTCGGTGGTTTGCTTTACGGTATACTAAAAGGCTGGGATGTCAAACAATGTGCCAGGTTCGGCTGGGCCACAGGTGCACTGGCAGCTACGATGCTTACCGATTACGCTCAGCCAGCCGACGAAGAACAGGTATGGAGTATCTGGGAAGGTAACGCAAGGGTTAAACGTTAATTGTTCATAAAAACTAAAGGTCATTCTTAACAAATAAAAGATATATGGAGAACAAAGAAATGTCAAAAGCAGATATTGGTGTTGTCGGGCTTGCTGTGATGGGCGAGAACCTGATACTTAACATGGAGAGCAAGGGATTTACGGTTGCTTGTTTTAACAGGACGGTTTCGAAGGTTGATGACTTTGTGAACGGACGCGCTGCTGGTAAGAATATTGTCGGGTGCAAATCGGTTGAAGAGTTTGTGGCAGCGTTGGAAAGGCCGCGTAAGGTTATGGTAATGGTTAAGGCGGGCGGGCCTGTGGATGCTTTTATCGAGCAGGTATTGCCATTGCTGGAAGATGGCGACATCATTATCGATGGTGGGAATTCGCATTTTCCAGATACTATCAGGCGTATGGAATATGTCGAGAGCAAGGGCAAGCTCTACATCGGCACGGGTGTTTCGGGCGGTGAAGAAGGCGCGCTGCTTGGGCCATCTATCATGCCTGGCGGATCGACGGCTGCGTGGGAAAGCGTAAAGCCGATCTTCCAGAAGATTTCTGCACATACTGACAGCGGTGAGCCTTGCTGTGACTGGGTTGGTCAGGGCGGTGCGGGCCACTTTGTTAAGATGGTGCACAACGGTATCGAGTATGGCGATATGCAGATGATCTGCGAGACGTACCACATGATGAAGTACGGTCTCGGGATGAGCAATGAGGAAATGCATAAGGTATTTGTTGAGTGGAACGAGGGCGAACTTGATTCTTATCTGATCGAAATTACGCGTGATATTCTCGGATACAAAGACGAAGACGGCAATGAGGTTGTCGATCTTATTCTGGATACTGCTGGTCAAAAGGGTACCGGTAAATGGACCGCAATCGCGGCGCTTGATACGGGACAGCCTTTGACTCTTGTTACCGAGGCTGTATTCTCACGGTGTCTGTCGGCGATCAAGGATGAGCGGGTTGCGGCTTCGAAAGTTTTGACGGGACCTGCTGCCGATTTTAAGGGTGATAAAGCAGCATTGATAAACGATCTGAGGCAGGCGTTGTACGCTTCGAAGATCGTCAGTTATGCACAGGGCTATCAGCTTATGCGTGCGGCGGCGGCGGAGTACGGCTGGGATCTGAACTATGGCGGGATCGCGTTGATGTGGCGTGGCGGGTGTATTATCAGGTCGGTATTCCTTGGCAAGATCAAGGAAGCGTTCGAGAATAATCCTGACACTGTGAATCTGCTGCTCGATCCGTTCTTCAAGGACGCTGTGGACGATGCCCAGGCAGCGTGGCGAAGGGTAATTGTCTCGGCTGTCGAGATGGGAATTCCGATGCCTGCGACGATGTCAGCACTAGCGTACTATGACGCATACAGGAACGAGAGGCTTCCTGCGAATCTGCTTCAGGCACAGCGTGATTACTTTGGTGCACATACATACGAACGTGTTGATAAGGCTCGTGGTGAGTTTTTCCACACGAACTGGACCGGACGCGGCGGGACAACTGCGGCATCGACCTATATTGTATAAAAGCAGTAGGTAGTAGCTAGTAGTTAAGGTATTGATTTTTTAAAAGTTTGAAAGCATTTTGAGACATTGTTGTGTGGGTTCTGGTTTCCAGTCTTCGCTGGAATGACACAGAAGGGTACTAAATCCAGTTTGGGATGACATGATCGATATTGATTTTAAACAGGTCCTGATAAGCTTTCGGGGCCTGTTTTTTTGGAATTAGACATATTTATTTGAATAAACCTGCGTTGGCGGGTGTATATTACTATGAAGGCGCCTGTTGGAACTGTATATGAGCTAAGCTGTATAATCTGGATTTGCTTTGGAAGAGTCTGATCAGACAAGTTATGTTGAGCGTGAGCCAGCGATCATCGAGCGTTGTCGTCGGGGCAGTCGCCAGGCGTTTGAGCCTGTGGTGAGGCATTATATGAAGACGGCGTACAGGATCGCGTTGGGAATTGTCGGCAACCATGATGATGCTTTGGAGTTGTCGCAGGAATCTTTTTATCTTGCGTATCGCAATATTAAGATGCTTAAAGCTGACCGGAGTTTTTTTCCGTGGTTCTACCAGATCCTTCGCAACGTGTGTTTTTCGCATCTTAGAAAGAGACGACGTAACCGTGAAATGGCGATGGGTGGAGAGAGTCATGGGGAAATGATCGCGGCAGAAGGCGACTGGTTTTCGCCTGAGGCGGTTATCGACCGTGACGAAAAAAAAGACGCGGTGTGGAAAGCTATCGGTAAACTGAGGCAGATACATCGAGAAGTGATAGTGTTGTGGCATTTTCAGGATATGAGCTATGATGAGATAGCGGGCGTTCTTTATTGCAGTAAAGGTACTGTGATGAGCCGGCTGCATCATGGGCGAAAAAACTTAAAGAAAATTATGAGTAAAGGAGGTCTGTTGTTATGAACTGTGACGACTATAAGGACCTGTTGACAGCGTACCTTGATAAAGAATTGACAGATGAGCAGAAGGCTGGGCTTGAAGAGCATTTAAAGTCATGCGAATCCTGCAAGGGCGAGCTTAATGAATTTCGTAAGCTGATCTCGATCACCGATGATATTGCTTTACAGGAACCGGAAGATAAGCTGTGGGAGTCTTACTGGTCCGGTGGGTACAACCGGTTCGAGCGTGGTATCGGCTGGATATTATTCGGGGTAGCGGCGATCGTGCTTATGATATACGGCGGGTTCAAGTTTGTCGAATCTATCGTAGTAGATCCGACGATCGGCGTGCTGCTGAAAATTGGGATATTGGCGATGATAGTCGGCCTTTCGATATTGTTTGTGTCGGTACTTCGTGAAAGGTTGTTTTTCTGGAAAAATGACAGATATAAAGATGTTAGGAGATAATGCAATGATCATCACTACAAGCAGCAACATTGAAGGCAAGACAATCGTCAAAACACTCGGTCTGGTCAAGGGTAATACGATCCGGGCGAGGCATGTGGGCAACGATATTATGGCAGGATTAAAAAATCTTGTCGGCGGTGAGATAGTGAACTACACCAAGATGATGGCTGAGTCGCGGGAACAGGCGTTGGACCGTATGATCGAAGACGCAAGCAAACTCGGCGCAAACGCTATCGTCGAGACACGGTTTGCGACATCGATGATAATGACGAGCGCTGCGGAAATACTTGCGTATGGCACGGCGGTGATCGTTGAGTGACGGTTTAACATCGCAACTATTGAATAATACGAAAAACTGAAAGGATAACGAATGGCGTGTGGATTTATGTCGGATGATTTTTTGTTACAGAGCGAAGCGGCGAGAAAGCTTTACCATGAACATGCGGCGAAGATGCCGATATTCGATTATCACTGTCATATCGTGCCTGGTGATATTGCCGAGGATAAGCGGTATGAAAATCTGACGCAGGTGTGGTTGTATGGCGATCACTATAAATGGCGTGCGATGCGGAGCAACGGTGTTGCTGAAAAGTACTGCACGGGCGATGCGAGTGACTGGGAGAAGTTTGAAAAGTGGGCCGAGACGGTTCCTTATACGATGGGCAATCCGCTATATCACTGGACACATCTGGAGCTTAAGAACGTATTCGGGATCGAGGGCATGCTGCTTGGGCCCGATACGGCGCGGGAGATATACGATCAATGCAGCGAGATGCTGCAAGAGCCGGAGTTCAGTTGTCGAGGTCTGATGCGGCAGGCGAACGTCAGGGCGATATGCACGACTGACGACCCGACGGATTCACTTGAACATCACGCAAAGATCAAGGCGGACGGTTTTGAGATCAAGGTGCTGCCCACGTGGAGGCCTGACAAGGGGATGGCAACTGAGGATGTTGCGGCACTAAACACATGGATCGATAAACTTGGCGAATCGGCAAAGGTTGAGGTTGTTGATTTTGGCAGCTATCTTGAGGCGATTAATGTTCGTCACGGATTTTTTCATGAGATGGGGTGTCGGCTGAGCGATCATGGGCTTGAGACGGCGTATTCAGAGGGGTATACGGCTCAAGAGATTGCGGCGATATTCGCGAAGCTTCGAGGCGGCGCAGAGATCAGCGAGGTCGAATCGCTTAAGTTCAAATCGGCGATGATGTATGAGTTTGGGATTATGGACCATGCCGCAGGCTGGACGCAGCAGATTCATTTTGGGCCAATTCGCAGTAACAGCTCGAGGATGGCGAAACTTATAGGACCAGATACCGGTTTTGATTCGATTGGCGACCTAGCGATAGCGAAGCCTTTGGCACGATACCTGGACGGACTCGATGTTGTTGAGAAACTGCCCCGGACGATACTTTACAATATCAATCCGTCGGACAACGCGGTGATGGCGACTATGATCGGTAATTTTCAGGATGGATCAATACCCGGTAAGATGCAGTTTGGCAGCGGGTGGTGGTTCCTGGATCAGAAAGACGGTATGGAAAGGCAGTTGACGGATCTTTCCAGCCTGGGGCTGCTTAGCCGGTTTGTAGGTATGCTGACAGATTCGCGGAGTTTTTTGTCGTATCCGCGACATGAATATTTCAGGAGGATACTATGCAACTTTGTCGGCGGTCAGGTCGACAGGGGTGAACTGCCCGCGGAGATGGGGCTTCTTGGCAGGATGATCGAGGATATTTGCTTCAATAACGCTGTGAATTATTTCGGTGTAGACTTCGATTAGGCAGGCTATATTCATTATGACTTGTTGACAATGGTGATACTTTCCGTTACCTTTGTGTCGGTTGTGAACATAGGGTAAATTGGGAGTGTTTATGAACGAGCAATTGGAATCGCTATTTAATGAGTCAATAAATCTTGAGTTGAGCGTTGCTGAGTTGTACAGTCTTTTCGGAGAGCTTTTCAGCGAGGATGTTCAGTTCTGGAACAGGTTGTCATTTGAAGAGAGAAATCATGCCTGTCTTATCCAGTCTGGTCGTGATTCTTTTTGGCCGGTCAGCAGGTTTCCTGTTGAGATGCTTGGGACGAGTCTGGACGAGGTGGTCAAAGCTAACGAAGCGGTACAGGCGGCGTTTACGAGGTTCCGTGATGAATCACTATCGAGAGAGGATGCTTTCAACGTCGCGTACCAGGTCGAAAGTTCCGCAGGCGAAGTGCATTATCAGATGTTCATGGAGAAAAAGGTCGAGACTAAGATCGAGGAAGTTTTTCAGCGTCTGAACAACGATGATAAATGTCACGCGGACAGGATATTGAGGTATATGGAAGAGTGTGGCATTGAGCTGCGGCAAGTTGCGATTTGAAGTTGAGTTCTTTTTGTGTATGCATCTGTGACAGATTAGCCGCGAAAGTGACCATGTTATTACGGGAGTTGATCGGATGACTGATAAGATCATCGTGGCCGATAAGGCTGCAAGAGAGAGTACCAGAATGATAACTATATCTCTTGTTATCATCGCGTTTGTCGCTGTCGCTGTCGCTCTTAAGTATACTCAACCTGTGATGGTCCCGTTTATGCTGGCGATGTTTATCGTGTCGATGATTTCGCCATTGCTGGATCGGCTGGTGATAAAGCACAAGTGTCCAAGACCGATAGCGGTTCTTATCTCTGTGCTGGTGATTTTAACTGTGATCATGATCATTAGTCTTATCCTGATCAGTGCTGCTGGTGCGGTGATCAATAGTGTCTCCAGTGATGATAGCAGTAGTGTTGTCGCTGAGGAAAGTAATAGTGCACCTGTTGCGGTGATCAAAAGTGCCGACGATGAAGGCAATAGTATTGCTGGTGTTGCTGGTGATGAAAGCGATAGTGCTGCCGTTGAGGAAAGCAAGAAGGCTACCAGCTACGTAGATACATTGCAGGCGTTCTCATCTGATACACTTAGTAAATTCAAGGTGTTTTGCAAGGAGGAACTGAACTTTGAGTTTAACCTCGATCCCAATGAAGTTGCCAACCAGATCGGAAGCATGATACCTACGCTTGTTACGAGCACTTTCGGTACGGCTATCGGTATAATTACAACGATATTTTTTGTTGTTATCTTCGTTATCTTTATGATTGCCGGGCGTAATCCTTACGTTGTCCATCAGGGAGTGTTCGAGGAGATTGACAAGAACGTCCGACGCTACATCTCAACGAAACTGATCGTATCATTTATAACCGGTGTTCTGGTGTGGCTGATATTGAAAATTATCGGTCTTGAGCTTGCTGGTGTATTTGGCGTGCTTGCATTTTTGCTGAACTTTATTCCGAGCATAGGTTCTATGATATCGACACTGTTGCCCATACCCATTGCTTTTGCGCAGTTTGAAAGCGGGTGGATGATAGCAGCGGCGATTGCCGGTCCGGGCGTGGTACAGATAACCATGGGTAATATCATCGAACCTAAAATAATGGGGCAGGGATTGAATCTTCATCCGGTGACGATACTTCTTGCTTTGTCTTTCTGGGGCTTGCTGTGGGGTGTTGTGGGCATGTTCCTTGCGGCACCGATCACAGCGGTTATTAGAATCATATTTATGCAGTTCGATACATTAAGGCCGATCGGTAATTTGATGGCTGGTCAACTTCCGCAAGGTAAAAAGCCCGGATTAACATAGAAGTTTGGTAATGTTGGCAGGCTTTGCCCGGTTGAAAGGGATCTATATGAGTTGTTCCGGTAAAAAGGCATTTACGCTGATAGAGCTTCTGGTTGTGATATCTATAATCGCGATGCTGCTGGCGATCCTCATGCCGGCATTGTCCAGGGTCAAGAAGATGGCAGCAGCGGCGGTATGTTTGTCCAACGAAAAGCAGCTTGTTCTGGGGTGGCTGCTTTATGCAGAAGATTTTGGCGGTAAATTTGTTGATGGTGACACCTCAGATGCAACCGGAGCCAGTGCGGGATATTCAAATTACGGCAAGGGGGCGGTTCATAACTGGGTGGGTATGCCTTTGTCTGAAACGTTTGGGGCAAGCAACAAGAGTATTGAGGATAAGGTACGAGGTCTGGAGGTAGGGGCCTTGTGGGATTATCTTGAAAATCACAAGGTGTATCACTGTCCTGGGGACGGTCGTTCGAGAGAACGGGCCAACGGCATCAACGTGTACGGCTATAGAACGTATTCGATTGGTAAGCCATTGTCTGCAAGGCCAGCAAATAGTTCCGGAGAAGATGCCGTAACGATCTCCAGGGTTAGCCAGTTTCAAAATGGCTCGAACAAAATAGTGTTCCTGGAAGAAACAGAGAAAAGTTCTCTGTGGAACCATAAGACCTGGAACATGAATTTATTGCAGGAGAAATGGATCGATCCGTTTGCGATACTGCATAATGATTCCAGCACATTCGCTTTTGCTGACGGACATGCAGATAGACATAAATGGACCCAGGAGCGTACCCGTGATATGGCAGAAAAGGGAGTGAAAAACTGGGATGTGATCAATACTTCCACCCATCTGGGTTCCACCGCGGAAGATTATTACTGGTTCAAAAAATCGTACATTCCAGGCCGCTGATCTTTTTTCTCGATGCAGTTGGGTATGCCGACTTCATGGGTGAAATGGATTACAAAATATGAAAGGAGCTATCCAAAATGAGGATACAAAAGACGATACGTAACTTTTTATTGGTTTCGATCCTTTTTGTAAGTTTGTTTGTCCTTGAAAGTGTGGGTGGTGTCAAAGAGGACGGATCGTTTGAGTTGTTTGCCTTTGATAACTATATGGCGGCGGATGGGTATGGTGATACCGAAGTTCGGGCGGGTCTGCTGAAAGAACTTGGGTATGACGGGATGAGTTATCATGGTACGAAAGGATTAGTCGAGGCTGTTGATATTTTCGAAAAGGTCGGGCTTAAGCTGTTCATTACTTATCTTGGTTTGGATATCGATGCAGATCAGAAATACGATCCGAACCTGAAAAATGTGATCAAACAGCTTAAAGGCACCGATACGATGATATGGCTGTATATCACAAGCAAAAAGTACAAGCGCGGCTCGGATGAAGGTGACGCGGTTGCAGTTGAAGCACTCCGTGACGTTGCAGATGCGGCCCATGAATCGGGGCTTAAAATTGTTCTGTACGCACATGTAGGCAATTATTCCGAATCATTCTCGGATACTCTTCGCATCGTTAAAAAAGTGAACCGCCGAAACGTGGGTGTTTCGTTCAATGTGTGTCACTGGTTAAAGATAGACGGCGATGTTGATTACAAGCCGATTCTTAAAAAGTCGCTGCCTTATTTGTTTGTTGTTACGACGAATGGTGCAGAATCGGGCGATACTAAAAAAATGAGCTGGGACAAGCTTATCCAGACTCTCGATAAGGGATCATTCGATAATTTTGCACTTTTGAAATATCTAAAGGGTATCGGGTACGAAGGGCCGATAGGTTTGCAGGGATACGGTATCAAGGGCGATCCGAAGCAAAACCTTGTCAATTCCATCAGGGCGTGGAACGAGATCAATGAAAGATTATCTGAAACAGTTAAATCGCCGTTTGATCGATAGCTTCTCGTGTTTCGCCAGATATGGCGGAAGATTTACTAAAACTGGCGTTTACAGTTGATTCGGCTTGCGGTATGTTCTTCTGAAAATTCAGGTCCTTGCCGACCATTACATTAATTGGTCATATTCAGGAGAGTCGGAATGTTTACCAGCGTCAAATCATGCAGAATTGCCATCATTTTCTTAATTGTAATATTGACCGTGTGCTGCTCGGTTGCTTCATCAGCGACAAAAACCGTATGGCTAAGTGAGCTTGACCTTACGAAGATGTCGGCAGGGTGGGGAAAGCCGGTTGCTGATAAGTCCGTGCAGGATAAGATGCTTTCGATCAGCGGCGTAAAATATGAGAAGGGGGTAGGCACGCACGCAAGCAGTGTGATGTATGTTGAGCTTGGCGGGCAGACGAAAAGTTTCAGTGCGTTTGTCGGCGTTGATGATGAGGTTGACGGAAACATCGGATCCGTGCGATTCCAGGTATTTGGTGACAGTAATAAGCTTTTCGACAGCGGTATCGTAAAGGCAGGGCAAAAAGCAAAGAAGGTCGATGTCGATCTTACCGGTGTGGATGTGATGATCCTGATCGCAGGTTCGGCAGGAGACAGAATCAGCTACGATCATGCTGATTGGGCCGAAGCTAAGTTTGAGGTGGCCGGCAAAAGGCCCAAAGCTGTCGACGTTCCGAAAGAGGAAGCGATTATTTTGACTCCCAAGCCAGGCCCAGAGCCGAAGATAAATGGCCCGAAAGTATATGGTGCACGGCCGGGCAATCCGTTTATCTACAGGATACCGGCAACAGGTAAAAGGCCGATGAAGTTTTCTACTCGAAGTCTGCCTGTTTCCTTAAAACTTGACAGTAATACGGGGATTATTACAGGTAACACGCCCGATAAGGCAGGGAAGTATAGTGTTACGCTTGTCGCGGAGAATTCTTTCGGCAGGGCCGAGCGTGAATTTGTGATCGTTGCAGGCGACACGCTTGCGCTGACTCCGCCTATGGGGTGGAACAGTTGGTATATTCATTATAACCGAGTGACGGATTCCGATATGCGAGGGGCAGCGGATACGATGATCTCTTCCGGGATGGCGGACTATGGGTATCAGTATGTCAATATCGCTGAATGATGGTTCAGGAAATGGAGCGATGTGACTTATCGTGATACGGAACGTACGATACTGACAATCGAGAAGTTTGGGGATATGCCGGCGCTTA
>DAOWHR010000215.1 GCA_030641315.1 Anaerohalosphaeraceae bacterium
ATGATATGTTGGTGATAGAGTATGTTTATGTGGCAGGCGGGGTTTACAGCCCGGGCGATAATGTGCAGGAAAGCACCGATTCGAGTGATAGCTTTGAGGTGCCGGGCGGGGTGGCGGTGTTCGGCGGGTTTGCTGGTGATGGTGCGAGCGATCCGGATTTGCGGGACTGGAAGAATTACAGGACCGTACTGGTTGGGCGGGGTGTTAATAACTACGTTGTTGAGATTGAAGGTAATGGTGCTTTGATTGATGGGTTTACAGTTAACAATGGAAAAATTCGTGGAATTTCTGGGAGTAGTTATGATTTTGAGGTTTACAATTGTGTAATTAGTGAAAATGGTCAGTATGGCGTTTATTGTAAAGACGGAGATTTAAATGTGAGTTGGAGTATTATCGAAAATAATGGTTATGACGGAATATTTAGTGATTCAACTAACAAAGATTTATTAATTGAAAACTGCAAGATCTCCAACAATACTAAAAATGGAATAAACTGTTCTGGTTCAACTGCGACCGTTCTTAATAGTGAGATACACCATAATGGTGGTAGCAGTACTAGCTATTATGGTTTTAAACTTTGGGAGCCTTACAGCGGGGTTGAGATTCGCAACTGCACAATTGTAAACAATACTAATGAGGGTATTAATCTTGATAAACTGGAAGGTGGAGTTAACATTGTCAATGTTAAAAACAGTATTGTCTGGGATAATAACAGCGGAGGCGATCAGTTTGATATAGACGGAACGCTAAGTGTTAATTACTCCTGTGTTAACGGGTATGGTAACAGCAGCGATCCTAATCTGCCTGACAGCTATAACAACATCGGGGCTGATCCGAATTTCGCGTACAGCGATGCTTCGCTTGGGAATTTTCATCTTGCTTATGGTTCGCTTTGTAAAGATGCCGGGAGCAACAGCTATGTTGTTACCGGTGATGAGGATATTGATTTGCAGGATAGGATATTTGATAACGGCACGGTTGATATGGGTGCGGATGAGGTTACTTGCAGCACTATTTCAAGTCCGCTTGATAAGAACGGTGACGGAATCTTAAATTACTTTGAGTTTGCGGCGTTCGGAAATAACTGGAACCTTGACACGACAGACCCGAATTGGGCGGCTTCGGACGCGTGGTGTGACCTTGACGAGGACGATGATGTTGACATCGACGATCTTGCGTTGTGGGCTGACGACTGGCTTTGGACTGCCTGCTGGATGGAAGGAAACGGAAGTGTTTATGATCAGTGGCTTAATGCCGCAACTCAGCAGTCTGCGATGAGCGGTGGTGAGAGCATGATGATGAGCATGGAAATTGAGGCCGAACCTGTCGAAAGTGTGGTCGATGTTGATGAAGTCATGGAGTTTATGGAGTTGATCACAAGCGAAATGCTGGAGCAGAAAACCATAAAGAAAAAGGATTTAATTGACTTCATAAGTGCAATGGAAGACTACCTTTACGATAATAAGTATTGACTTTGTGATGCAAATATGGTACAATACTAATAATTCTATTTGGAGATATTATGATGAGTAAGAATGTATTTTTAATAACGGTTATGCTGGTTGCTTCGTTTGCTTTTGCTGATTATACTTATGTGATTGAAGATGGTGATAACTTTGGGGACTTAACGCTATATGATCACGAGTCGCTTGTGATGACAGGTGGCCAGGGACACCATCTAAACCTCAGCTTTTGGTCCAGAGTACGAATAGAAGGTACTAGTCCACTTGTTGAAGAAGGTAATGGTGGGATATGGATTATTGATATGATGAGTTATGCCACTCTAGAAATGTTGAACGGGGATGTTCACCATCTTGAGTTGGGTTCTGACAGTCTCGCAGTTCTTTCCGGTGGTAGTATTGATATGTTATGGAGTTATCAAGATGTTGATTTGCTTCCTCCAGTTGTTAAAGGCGGAGCTTGGATTCCTGATCCGCATATTACTATGGTTTCCGAAGTGTGGGCACATGATGTCGATACTAATATCTTGACAGGTCTTTGGCTTGATGGCAGTGCTTATGAGATTCAGCTTATCGATGTTGCGGGATTCGATCCGGCGATTGAAAATATCAAGTTTGTGCCAGAGCCGATTTCGCTATTGCTGTTTGGGCTTGGCGCTGTCGCAGTCAGAAAACGAAGGGTATAATTCATACGATTTAACATTCAGATGCGGAGAGTTTGCGCGCATTTTGGTGATGTGGGTGGCGGATTGATCTTGCGATGTTATGATCATGGCGGGGAATTGGCTT
This sequence comes from Anaerohalosphaeraceae bacterium, assembly GCA_030641315.1. Classification (GTDB taxonomy): domain Bacteria; phylum Planctomycetota; class Phycisphaerae; order Sedimentisphaerales; family Anaerohalosphaeraceae; genus DAOWHR01. The sequence continues at coordinate 2,250 of DAOWHR010000215.1, forward strand.
GGTTAGTGAGTGTGTGGAATAAACAGCCACCGGATTTGGCTGGCGGCTGTTTATTTTTGGTTGTTTATTTATGGGTCAACTCTCAAAAAGTTGGTAACCTGCCAACGTTTACAGGTGGAACAACAGTTGAGTTTGAACCCAGATCAATTAAATTTTTAGTGCTCTAAATAAATCTTCCTTTTTATCGCAGATGGTACCTTTAATATGGCAACTTTTTATCCCTGCGCTCGCGCTTCGGGCTGCTGTTTGTTCGTGTGAAAAGCTTTCGCCCTTCCTTACGGTCGGGCCTCTGATGTTATTTTTTTACCTGCACACGCATACACGATCACACTAAAACCTTATTTGCCAACTTTATTGGATGAGAGCCATATTAATAGTATCAGCGAATCCAGGGATATTAATCACCAAAACTAATTATCGGCATTTCTTTGTTTAGCTGCTTGTATGTCTTTTCCATGGCATCCATAAATTCATCGACCTGCATTGCTTCGACATGGCCATCAAAGAACAGCACATTGATCTTGTCGGTACGGCTTAAATATTCGGTGTTCTCATAGGCAAGTACATTGGATGGCGAGCTTTTTGAGTTCTGGCCTGCGATGTAAATATATGACGGGCCGTCAAAATATGTCGGCTTACGCTTTGATTCGAAGACATGATCTGTTACATAATCAGACTTCACCAGTGTTTCAAGGTCGGGCGGAAACTTGTCATCGTTGTCTTCGGAATACATATAACAGGCCATCCCGATCTGTTTAAGATTGCTGGCGGAAACGACCCTTTGAGCCTTCTGCTTAGCCTTACCCAACGCAGGCATTAGTACTGCCGCTCCCATGGCCCCGCCGCCAATCGCTGCCGAGCTTATCTCAATTCCGCTACCTTCGTATCGGCTGCGAAGTCCGTCGGCGTCAAACCATGCATATTCGTAAGACGGTGTCATTGTATCAACAACATCGGAGGCTGTCGGCAGCATTGCGGGCAGCTGGATGCCTTCCTGGACCAGTCCCATTGTGAGCATGGGCCAGAACTGCTGAGCGGAGAGGAGCAATTGGCGAATCTGGACTTTTGTATCAGAATACTTAAACATAACGAGATCGTCAGGCATTGAGTCGAGTTTAGCTTTGACATCGGCTCTGGAGAGCAGGGAGTCGGCCTTGCCGTCAATGAGTTCGACGGCTCGCTCGGCTGATGAGGCGGTTGTGGCAATAACCAGATAATCTTTATGGATGGTCCATGAGGGAAGTACCTGCACCAGAGCAAGAGGCATTGCAGTCCAGTAATTGTACGTTACGCCGTCTTTTTCCTGTGTACTGATCTGGAGCATTCCGCCGGATATCTGGGCGATCAATTCACCCAATGAAACAATTGAATTTTTGAGATTCGCTGAATCCGTTGTCTTTGCGACAACGACGACGGAGCCTTTTGGTGCATCGAGTACACTGCCGGGCGCAATCGTATACACAACCATTTCGCCGGTAATGTTTTCAAGCAGCCCATCACGTATCTTAATCCCTGCCATCTCTTCAAAGCCCGCGATCCCCTCTTCTATTTTATCCATATCATGCTGAGGCAATGACTGCTTGATCGCACCGAATACGGTGTCATAGAATCCGGCGATATCAAAGTTTATCGCGAAAGCTCCCATAGCATCTTTATCGATAAAGCTAAACGTCTTTTGGTCGACAGGTTTGAAAGATGACCATATCCCCTTGTTTTTTGAGGCCAGGCTGACAAGCTGATCGGTAATAAGATCCGCTCCAGCGAAACCGCCTCTGGCTGATAAACCATTAACCTCCATGAAGCCAAGCTGATCCATGACTGAAATGACCTTTTCCACATCATCAGCATTTTCTTCATTTTTGATATTTTCAAGTATGAGATTTCTGATCTTATCAACATCAACAAACATTGCAAGGGCATCACCGTTGCTTTGTGTTTTGCCGAGATATTTTGCCGAGGCATCAGTGTTGGGGTTTTCAACGCGGTTTACGGCGAGATGTTCCGAGTCGTTTACAGCGATAACAAAATACTGCCCCGCCCAGCCGTAGTAGACCGGCACATCGTCGTCTACGAGGCTCCGCATTGTGTATTGACCGATCTTGACATCCGCGAAATCTTCGGCATCTCCTTTTGCTTCGATCTGTTTAATCAATGCGACGAGTTCTGTTTTAAGGTCACCCGCATTTATCATTACAAAGCCATATACAGGCGCCTTGTCATCGGTCGGTTTTTCAACAACGCCGGCAATGATGGGGCACTGCAAAATGGTGAAGACCATCTTTTTGCCCAAGAGAAAATCTTCCATGTCATCGGGGTCGTTCAACTCTTCCTGCTCAATCTTTGTGTTGAACTGGTCCCATATCTTTTTGACGAAGTCCTGTACGTCGAGGCTGTTGTACATTCGTCCCATGGTGCTTTCTTTGAAAGCGGGCGAGATGGCTTTGCCACCGCTGGTGGTTATAAAACCGATAACACCATCGGGCATTAGAGCGGCCATATTCTCAGCTTCGGTTGGGGGCTTAATTTCCTGAGCAGGTTCCTTTTTACTGCAGCCTACAGAGAAAACTGACAACATACATAAAATAACAACTGCTACAAACAATGATACTTTCTTCATGGCGACTTCCTTTCTCCAAGTTATCGATTGACCTGCCTGCGGATTTGGCAGGAAGTACCCTTAAGGGTAGTAAAATTCCGCGAGTAAAGTCGTAACTTACGATCACAACTTTAGTTGACCGCGAAGAAACGGGAAATTTCAATCGTGATCA
>DAOWHR010000115.1 GCA_030641315.1 Anaerohalosphaeraceae bacterium
CTGACAGATACGCCCCCCTGCTGACGTTTTCTGTGAATGAATGAGCCGTGTTGAGATTCAGCTTGTCATTGTTGCCTACGATCCTGATCGCCGTATAGAAAGTCTGGCCCTTCGCCCCGCTAAGGTTCGGTATTGGAACCCATCTGGAATCTGCAATGCCGTCACCGTCAGCATCGGCCCGTGCGCCGTAATACCTGACATTTCCCGGCAACCACTGAGTCTTGTCCGGATCCGCTCCTTCCTGAATAACCCACATCCGTTCGTCCGGTGATATTACCCTGGCTAAAACTCCACTGGCACCAACACGATACCTCGCGGCATCATCATTCCACTGATCAGGATCAATCCACGATCCTCCCAGATTTCTAATAGATCCGTAAAGGTCTGTAATATACGGCCACCTGTAATCATCGTCATCTGGATCTTCCGGCGTATCGTCTATCGATTCAATACGCACCGGCTCAAGCGAAGCAAGCCAACTGTCATCTCCAGGCCTGTCCCAATTATCACTGGAACCGCCAAAATCTCTGTTGTAGTATTTGAAAACATCTTCCAAATCATCGGCAAGAACCTGCTCTATCTTGCTCACAACAGCGGCAACGCCCGCGTCAAGCTCCTCATTCGTAGACAACGCCGAACTGGTCATCTCATCGAGCCGGCTCATCAAAACGAACAGTATGCCCACCGCGCTAAGAAGCACCGTAAGCACAACAACAAGTATAAGTGCCGAACCAGCCCTTTGTCTTCCGTTTGTCGTTCTTATTGCATCGAATAACATCGTATAACCGCCTGATTAAAAAACTTCTGTTCGCTGCTAATTGTTAAGATAAACTATATGAGTAAAAGTCTTGCCGTCCACGAAAACTCCAGCATCATCATGCAAAGTAAATGTAAACTTCAAAGCGTTAGGAACTGCCCCGAACCTCCAGTTAGTCACCCCGCCAGCCATATTAGCACTGAAACCAAGTTCATTCGGAGCAGGGAATGGAAATAAAGGATCATTGTTATCAATGTAATCAAAATCTTGAGGCCACCACATCAGGGAACCGCCGACCGGATTTGCAAACTGAACCTTAAAATTGCTCACTCCCTGGCACATCAGCGAACTGACACCTGCATCCGTTAAACTCTCCGTATCGATAACCGCCCTGCCGTCGATCCCGCCCAGCGAAAATATATTTGATACGATAATATCGTTGTTGACTGTATAACCGCATATAGACTTCCACTGACTCAACGTAAGTGTGTCATACTCTGCAACATTGTTATTGGCCGCAAGACTTCCCGCCAGATCGGAAATGTCAGGAAAAAGTTCTGACGCGACAGGCAGATAAATATGCTGACGTCTTGCAAGCGTAGGTTTCGGCCTTACCCCGAAAACGTTTGCCGCACCGTAATATATCCGCGCCAGGTTGCTCCTGTCAGGAATACCGTAACCCTGAAAATCACCGTCAGCAAAAAACATGATCTGGTCACCGCCGCTCTGCGTAAAATAAACCGCGAAAGGCGCGTCCTTGCGTAAACCCTTAAAATCGGAATCGAGCTGCTGCGTAACCGTACGCAGCTTCTGCGATACCTGAGAGGTAGCCTTTGCAGTACGATGCGCACCGATAGCCTGCTGGAAAACCGTACCCGACGCTAACATTATCGCGGCAAGCAGTCCCATCGCTACCAGAAGCTCAACTATTGTATGACCTTTTTTCATTACAAAAGACTCTAATAATCTATCGTATATTGATAAACTCCGACACACGGGTATCGACCCCCGACCATAGGAACAATTGCCGGATCGACCATCAACGCGCTCAGCCGAGGCGGAATTACCCAGAACTTAACGCCATCATTTCCACCAGCGATATTCCCGTCAAATTTCAGTATTGTAACACCTGTCGTTCTGTCAACATCCATAACCTTAAACATCCTGCCTGTATTGTCACTGACAATCGTAGCATTCTTGCCGACATACTTGGCTATATTCGTATAATCGAAATCTTTGCCTGTCGGGTCAACAAGCGGATCGATCCTCAATTCTGTAACACTGCCGTCGATGTTAGCTTCATAGTCCACCGCAAACATTACCGGCTGTGGCAGTGTCGTCTTTGTCCACTCACCGACAGGATCGCCAATCATCCTGTCAAAATATGGATAAAATGAGCTGCCGTCACCGAGCCTGCTGACAAACACGGTCACCTGTACTTTATTGACACCGACACGCTTACACAGCGCCGACCAACTATACTTCTGATTGCCAACGTCAATTACGGACGGATAATAATATTCAGGCCAGATAATTTCATGAGCCTTGGCATAAAGATCGGCCCAGGCGTCAGTGTCGCCAAGCCCCGGTAGATCGGTTGCCGTAGCATCAAAATATTGCCTGTATATAGATAGATACGTTGAATCGGCCAGAACATACTCGTTGTAGATCGGCATCGCAAACAGTCTGTTTGGTTCAAGCCCATACAGCTTTATCTTCGCCAGGGCCTCATTAGCGGCGACACTGCCGATA
>DAOWHR010000101.1 GCA_030641315.1 Anaerohalosphaeraceae bacterium
AAACTAAAAGTTATAATGAAGTACAAAGCAACGGATCGGCCTTAAACCAGTGCGGCCTTTGCCTGATCAACGATAACGTCAAATCCAGCTGGATCTGCGATAGCGATCTCGCTAAGCATTTTGCGGTTGATCTCGATGCCGGCCTTTTTAAGCCCAGAGATAAACAGGCTGTATCGGATGCCGCGCTGAGTACATGCGGCGTTGATTCGGATGATCCAGAGACCTCTGAAGTCGCGCTTTCGCAGTTTGCGCCCTACGCGAGCATTTACGGCTGCACGAACATTGGCTTCTTTGGCAAGACGAAGAAGTCTGCCTGCCGAGCCTCTGTGTCCTTTTACACCCTTAAGGGTACGTTTGTTTGCTTTGCGTCTTGCGGCGCCTTTTCTTACTCTTGGCATATCAGCTTTCCTTTCTGAAATGTATGTGCGATAACCCGCTGCGGCAGCTGATAATAGCCGGGAAGCGGGTACAGGTCAGCATTAATGTTAGCTAACCAGGATTTTAGCCTTTTTACCGATCTTGCCGATAGCAAGTGTCGAACTTGAAATGCGACGACGACGTTTTGCACTTTTCGAGCTCATTAGATGACTGCCACTTGAACGATGGCGTTTTACTTTGCCGCCGCCGGTAATCTTAATTCTTTTTGATAAACCCTTGTGGGTTTTCTGTTTAGGCATCTTAACCATTCCCTTATAAACAACTTACGACTCGCTTAACTTTGTAATAAGCGGGGTAATATACCCTAACGGATGTTTATAGTCAAGTGTTAAATGTGGTGTTTTTTCGCAAAAATAACCATATTGAGCTTCATTCAATACCGCGATACGGTCTTTTAGTGCTTAAGAACCTCAATTTTAAACGTCCATGCATAGTCACACGGCAGGTCATTGTGATATATATTGCTTGTGTCTACGTAATATTTGCCCTTTTCGTACCGGTATTTCAGGTACCCGAGTTTGCCAAGCAGAGATATCCGCACATCTTTTGATGTAGATTTGATCGGCAGAACCAACTCACGGCCGGGCCATTCAAGCGAAATTGCATAAACAGCATCATTATTTGTTGTGTAGCACATGTAAGCTGCTTTTGATCTGTAGTGAGCTTTTAGGCCCTCAGGCTTTGATCGATCTTTTGAAGCATAGAAACACGACTGCGGAACGATCTGTTTTGGCTGACTTTTGGAAGACCAGAAAAGCCGGATTGAAGCATTTTGTTTGCCCTCGAAATACTCGACCTTGACAGGGTATTTTTTGCCAGCCATCAGAGCGATCTTACCCTCCTTGCCCTTTTCGGCCTCTTTGCTCATTACGTTGCCTTCCGATGCCGTTTTGACCTTTTTCCATTTGTCGATGATGAGCTTGCCGTCAATCCAAAGCCTCATTCCGTCATCGGCTACCGCTTCAAAGAGATATTCTTCGGAATATCCAGGCTGGATAAAGCCTGTCCATTCGGCAGTGAAGTTATCCTCCTCAACCGGTTTGCCCGGTGTGTTTCTTACCCAGTTGAAATCTATGCACGGATCGATACGTCTTAGCTCGACATCTTTGTATTCTGTTGTTTTGGTCCAGACTTTCGAACCGTAAATTGCCTCGCCGTTGACCTTCAGCCATTGGCCCAGCTGGATCATCCTTTCCTGCTGGAGCAGAGGTATCTGCCCGTCAGCCTGCGGACCGAGATTGATCGTGATCCCGCCGCCATTGGCGACTGCTTTAACCAGAAAATGGATCAGGTCCTGCGGCGCCATGTAAGCTTCGAGTTTTTCATTGCGGTTCAATCCGAATGACCTTCCCAGCCCCCGGACCTCTGACCACGGACGGGAAGTCGCCTTCATGCCGGAACTGTATTCAGGAGTGAGGAAGCCTACGCTGCTGCTGCCGCCGCCCCACCGGTTGTTTACTATTGCATCGGGACCAACGAGATTGAAATACCACGCGATCAATTCCGCGGTGCGGAGTTGCTTTGCCGAGTTGCTCCACTCGCCGTCGCCGAATATCAGCGATGGTTTGTAAGTTGAGATCAATTCCTTGAACTGGGGTATCATGTGCTTCTCGATGTAAGGGCCTATCTCGTTATCAGGATCGGTGTACCACCTGTGCAGCGGATTGTTCCATTCGGTAAGCGAATAGTACAGACCCAGCCTCAGGCCTTTTTTACGCACGGATTCGGCTAGCTGCCCTACGATGTCGCGTTTCGGACCGACATCAACGGTGTTCCAGTTCGGGGCATATTTGCTTGGCCACAGGCAATAACCGTCATGGTGCTTTGATACAAGGATTATATATTTCGCTCCGCTCTGTTCAAAGAGTCCTGCCCATTCGTCAGGATCGAACAATTCAGCTTTGAATAAAGGTGCGTAATCGCGATAGTCGAAATCAGCCCCGAATACCTTCTTCTGAAACGCTACACGAGCAGTGTCTTTTAGCTGAAGACCCCTAAGGAACCACTCGGCATATTGTTCCGGCCCGCTCCATGACGGGACAGAATAGAGCCCCCAATGAATAAAAATTCCGACCTTTGCGTCGGTAAACCATTGAGGATATGGATGACTGTTAAGCGACTCCCAGTTTGGCTGATATTGCTTTGTCTCAGCAGCTTGAGAATCCGATGGCATGGACAGCAGAGAAATTGAAGTCAGTAATACACAGAAAACAATCGACGAAAGTTTCATTGAAATGCTCCTCAAACGTGATTTGGTAATCCTTTAATACAACGAAAAAATGGAACTACACATTCAATATATACCAAGACGAACCTTGTTACGGACACCTTGTTTATCAAGCAAATTTTCGAGAAACTGCGAGCGGTTACTTTGGCGTTACAACAAGTGTGATCCTTCTGCCGAGCATTTTCGCGTCACGTTCGATTTTGGCGTAATCCTCAAGAGTTTCGACAACTTCTTCCATGATCTTGTAGCCGATGTCAACATGCATCATCTCACGACCTCTAAAGAGCATGGTGAATTGAACCTTGTGCCCCTTTTCAAGGAACTTGATCGCATGTTTGATCTTGATGTCACGGTCATGCGGATCGATCTTCGGCCTAAGTCGTATTTCCTTAAGAGTTGTAACATGCTGCTTTTTATGTGACTGCTTGGATTTCCTCTTCTGATCATACAGCCACTTGCCGAAATCCATGATCCTGCACACTGGCGGTTCGGCATCTGGTGAAACCTCAACAAGATCCAGACTGATCTGCTTGGCCCTCGAAAGACCCTCATCGGCTGATACTATGCCTACCTGCTCTCCCTTTTCGTCAACCAGTCGTATGTTATTGACTCGTATCCTCTCATTGATCCTAAGATTCTGCTTACTAATTGTTTACCTCACTAAAACTATGTACTGTTCAATTCTCCGCCCGGCGCCGCCATGGTGCCGGTTTAAGCGGTATTCAGTTATTCGTATTACAATATAAGGTCGGTCGATCTGGATGCAATATTTGCTTTAATTTTTTTAATAAAATCGTCAATTTCAAGTGTCTGGGTTTCTTTACTGCCCCTTGTGCGAATACCCACGGTTCCTGTTCCAACCTCTTTAGGGCCGACCACGAGAAGATAGGATACCTTGTCAGCGTATGCTTTTGCTATCTTGGCGCCGATCTTCTCATCGGATGTATCGATCGAACCGCGAAGATCGGCTGCATTAAATCTGGACAGAATATCGGATGCGTAATCGTTCGTCTTTTCGCTGATCGGCAGTATTCGGATCTGCTCAGGAGCCAGCCAAGGCGGCATTGCTCCTGCGAAATGCTCGATCAAAATGCCCAAAAATCTTTCAAGTGAACCGAGCAAGGCACGGTGGATCATCACAGGCTGTTTTTCGGTATTATCACTGTCCGTATAGGTTAATCCAAACCTTTCAGGCATTGAAAAATCAAGCTGGATCGTCCCAAGCTGCCATGATCTCTGCAGGCAGTCTTCGATATGGAAATCGATCTTCGGACCGTAGAAAGCACCATCGCCTTCGTTAAGTTCGTAGTCGATGCTTTTCTGCTCAAGTGCGCCCTTTAAGGAGTTTGTAGCCATCTCCCATATCTCATCGGAGCCGATATGCTTTTCGGGCATTGTCGAAAGCTCGATGCGGTAATCGGTAAAGCCAAATGTACTGTATATCTCCTGGATCATCTCGATCACCCCGATGATCTCGGCTTCGATCTGTTCGGGCGTGCAGAAGATGTGAGCATCGTCCTGGGTGAACTGACGCACCCTAACCAAGCCGTGCATCTGGCCGCTTGGCTCGTAGCGATGCACCAGACCAAGTTCGCCCATCCTGATCGGAAACTCTTTGT
>DAOWHR010000386.1 GCA_030641315.1 Anaerohalosphaeraceae bacterium
CACCCACGCCGAATCGTCAAGTATCGCCTCCATCGCACCTTTAACCGCGACATAATAATCCCCGTCAGCCCCGTTAAACGTCGCCATCTTCTTCGTATCAGAATCGAAAGCGTCCTCCCGCACCTCCGGGTACTCCTTGTTCACTTGTTCGTAATCGATACCAGCTTTCCCCGCAGCCACAAGAAACGCAACTTCAAGCGGATCGCCTATCCCAACCGGCGCACCCTTGGGCCCGTCTTTCAATGATGCGTTATTGCATAGCACCCCAACCTCCAGCAGCCGCTTCACCCTGCCGTTCTTCATCGCATCGATTTTGCTGTCGTCTATCGAAAATTCCCCGCGTCCCTCCTCGTCGATCCTGCCGACCTCAACCCGCTCATCCGAAAATATCAGCTCCACAACCGTCATCTTATTTTCCGTCAGCGTCCCGGTCTTATCCGTACAGATAACGCTCACCCCGCCGAGCGTCTCAACCGCTGCAAGCTCATTAACCAGCGCGTTCCGCCTTGCCATCCGCAGCATCCCCCGTGCCAGGGCTAAAGTCGCAACGATGGGCAGCCCCTCAGGTATCGCAGCCACCGCAAGCGCTATCGCCGTCTCGATCATCGCGACAACATCCTTGTCCCGCAGTATCCCCGTAACAGCGATAATAACGATCAGCACTAAAGTCACCCAAAGCAGGTTCTTGCCAAGACTGTCCAGCCGCTTCTCCAATGGCGTAACCTCATCGTCAGCCTTCTGCACAAGATCGGTGATCTTGCCAAGTTCCGTCCCCATCCCCGTCGCCGTAACAACCGCCTCACCGGACCCGCGAGTGATCGCCGTCCCCTTGTAAAGCATATTCACCCGATCCGCTAATCCAGCCTCAGCGTCTATCGCATCAATCCGCTTATTAACAGGCAGCGACTCCCCCGTAAGCACCGACTCATCGGCCTGCAATTTCCCCGAAACCACCAGCCGCATATCCGCGCTGACAAGATCCCCCCCTTCCAAAATCACAACATCGCCCGGCACAAGCTGTTTCGCCGAAACCTCGATCACCTTGCCGCCCCGCCGGACCCTCGCAGTAACTCGCTCCATCTGGTGCAGTGCTTCCATCGACCGGACAGCCTTAAGCTCGATAAAAAATCCTATCGCAGTATTGATAACAATAACGCCGGTAATAGCAAACCCGTCCATCCACTCCTGAAACCCAAACGACAATACCGCCGTCGCCGCAAGCAATATAACGATCAAGCTCTTGACCTGGTTAAACAACAGCACCCAAAGACTCTGCTTCTGGGCCTCACGAAGCTTGTTCGGCCCGAACTTATGAATAAGCCCCTTAACCTGCTTCTTATCAAGCCCCTTTTCACGCTCAACACCACACTGCTCACAAACCTCGTCAGCACTCAATCCCCACGGACCAGAAATAAAAACACCAGAACCAGTTTCAAAACTCATATATCCACCTTTATTGTAAATAAAAACAGCGAACGCCCAGCGTACCGCAAAATCATTTAGCCCGGTCCTCTGGGCCGGGTACGCACTGCGCCAAAAAAACACAATCCTGCATAGATAGACCGAAATAACACCAATACGTTACAACAAAATAACAAATCAAATCAAAATATCCTGAATTATCCCTGAAACAAAGTACTAGAATACCATGATTGGTTTTTATAACTTCATGATTTGCAATAATAACGATCAAAGCTAGGAATCTTTGCACCACACGCGACTATATGTGGTCATGTTCATAAGCTCTAAAAAGCCTGAAAATCTGGTCATAAAGATCTTCATCGACTCCTGTGTATATTAATACATGATCAAATGTTTCAAAATTATTTAAATAGACTTTATGTGCCATATCATAATTATCCGCACGACTCTCAATATAGGACTGGTTCTGGAAATCCAAAGATTCTTGTTTATATTCTTCTGGACTAATTTCTGAATATACATACACAAGTTTTAATAAATTTCTAAAAATTGATTTCAACTTATTAATCGCTCCAGTGTTACTAATTACTACAACTTGAGAAATACCTTTGCTAAGGCCTTTCCATATTCGTGATGATTTTATACCATAATCATTTTCATAGTTTGTGTATACAACATCACACTTGTTAAGCCCCCAACATTCATCGTCAGGGAATATCATCTCATCCCCATCATCTGAATTTCTACTTCGATTTGTATGTTTGGGTATTATCATTGCATGTTGTGTGCCAAGATCATTTACGGCTTTAACAAGCTTGTCTTTACCTGAACCTGGGCTACCAACCACGACAAATAAGTGAGGATTTCGTGCCAAAGTTTCATATCTCCTTTAATGGCCAATTCTTTTCGATGAATAAATTTGTTACAATCTTTTTTGCCAAAAATGAAAGGTCACTTTCTGTTCCACAATTTAATATAACATGATCAAATAGTTGTATATTTTCGATGTAGATCCTGTAAATGTTTTGAGCTTTACGGTATCTCACCTCGGCTTCAGCTTTATCTTTCACACCTCTTTTCTTTCCCAATTGTATATGCATTTCAAGTGATGGGCTTTCCTTAAAAATGAAAATTGAGACAACATTCTTGCCAAGCATGTTTCTTAAATCTTCAACAGCCCGGACATCATTTAATATAATAATAGGTGAAAAGCCTTTGTTGAGCTTATTAAATAATGATTCCAATCGTATCCCATATCTAACAGAGTACTGCTCATAGATGAAATTACATGATTTTGGTAATGGCTTAACACATTTAGCTTCAATGTATTTATAGTCACCTATTTTTTTATAGTCATCACCTTCGTCCCGTTTATCCCGTGTGGTATATTTCGTAATCACACGCGGTAGAAAATCAGCATTTTGTAGATGTATTAGATATTTGATAAATGTACTCTTCCCACAACCAGATGGGCCAGTAATTGTGATAATATATGACATTACGCAAAAGCCTTTTTTACTAAACTTGAGAATTTAATCAGAGTATTTCTTAGCTCTCCAGTCATAATATTATTCAAATCTGGACTAAAAATAGGAACCTTTCTATTTGGATCTTTATCAAATCCAGGCACTTCCTCTTGCTTTGTTGATTTGTTCATAGCTGTTTTTAAATCTGCAAGTTCAATAAGCTTATAGTCAGAGTTTTCTAGTTTCCCCAACGATTCATTACCAAGGGATTCTCCAGCTACAAATAGAAATACATCCGCTACAACTCTAAGTATCTTAACTTGATTCTCAGGAAATGTACGCGGCGATTGGACTTGTTGTCTCTCATTAACTCTAAAATAACACCATTGGCTTGTATACCTTGCAACTTCCTCGAATGGATAATATTTCCTCTTATCGGGTCGCCATTCCCCCAAAAATAGCATATCTTCTGTTGTAATACTCCAAGTTTTAATGTCCTGCTCTTTCAATTCATCTGTAAACAACTCTTCTATAGTTTCACGTGCCATTCCATCGGATGAATCTGCATCAAGATTATAATCAACATGTCCCCCTACAGACTTATCCCACATACCCTGGTTGTCTTTCGCATTTTCATCACGTTTGTGAATAAGTAATTTACCACTACGGTCAAAAATAAAACCCCAAATTACCCATTGATTATAATCCGTATCATAAAATGAATTTCGTGGATAAATCCCTCTTCTTATACGCCTATGATCCATTAATTCGAGTGTCTCATCACTAATCTTACAACCAAATTTCATACCTTTTTCTGGATCAAGACAGGACTGGATGTAATTTTTAATGATTTCATACTTAGAATCTTCTTTGGGAAGCTTTATAAAATCATTTGGTATTTGATGTAGCCATAGAGAATAATAGATATCACCGTCAACCATGAGGATTGGCATCGACAAATCAAGGTGTGAAACAACAATATTAAGTTTTTTAATATTATCCTCACTCGCACCATTATCTTTTAGATAGTTTGGTAATTCAAAGATTGACGCTCTTATTTCGTAAAGGTCTGAATAACTTATGCGTGGTTCAGAATTCGGCAAATCTGTCGTTAGGCTTTTCATGAACAACCAATTTTCCGACTCACAAATAACCTTCATGTTAAAATTGGGGGCTTTTAATTTTTCTGATACTACTGTTGTTAATTTACGCCAATCAATTTGTAAAGGTACGGCTCCTATCAATACAATTTGTTTTTTTGCATTACTTAATAACTCTTCAACACTAAACATAAAAGTCTCCTTTTAATTGACTTCCGATTTTAGACAGCCTTCAACCCAATTGTATAGTTGGGCACTTGCAGATGAAAAGGCTACTTTATCACTATTGTGTAAAATGAAATTATAAGATTTCTGAATCGCCTCAAAGTTGAAGTCTATATATGAACAGTCCTCTTCTGCCTCTTTAATTCTTGCTGCGGCATCAGATGGTTCAAGGTTACGATGTGGCATTCGTCTTCTACAATCCTCAGCGGTAGCGTAAATTAATACATTGACGACTCTAATATTTTTCTTGCGTAAAGCGTCTACAGTCGCATCCATCCTTCTGAAGTCTGAAATTATCCCAAAAGTTGGTGTTTTTGTTTCAGAGTTTTGCGTTAATTGTGAGTTACTAAGGCCATACCTAAAACCATATTTAGAATAGTTTAAAATGATCTCTCCTTCTCCAATCAATTTTTGAAATTCTCTTCCAGATAGATATCTATAATAACTTGCCTTCAGCTCAGATTTACGTTGTCCTCTAGTCGTATATTTTAAAAGGTATTCAAATACGTAGCCGCGACTTCTCAGAGACTTCCTTATAGATTCAAGCAAAGAATCTTTTCCAGAGGCAGATGGTCCTGAAAGCAGGAATATCGTTGGTTCAGATATTTTATTTGGTGGAATAAACTTCTTAAGCAATGTTAATATTTCATCATGAGCTTTTTTATTTGAGTCAATGGTTAAATTAAAAATACGCTCAAATTCAACCATATAAGATATTAGAGACTCATTAAGCCTCCTTAAGTCTTTATCAGATGGCTTTTCATTACTAATCTCCTGAATGGACGAGGCTAATAATGTAAGTGCCAAGTCTAGCTCTTTGCTTTCATCAAGCTCATAGACCCAAGCATCAAATAACGAACCACCAGGCAATAATTTTATTAATCCCCTTAAGGTTACTTTAGAAAATCTTTTTAAATCGGATTCAGTTAATTTGTCTAAAAGTCGATTCAGTTTTTTTTTAACATTTTCATTTATTTGCATTTTAATACCCTTTGTGTATTTATTATTAAAAGCCAATTCGACTATTAAGTTAAATGGAATCTAATTCCATTTAATTGTTCGGTTAATTTTCAATCCCAAATTTTAATCTGGGATAATTAAAGAGGTGCCAGAAACTTTTTTGCCAATATACCACCTCATATTATCTGCTCACACCAAAATCCAACAATCAAATCCACCAACAACAAACAATAACTCACATTCTACAGCAAGTTTCATCCAATACAAGAAATAATCCCTACAAAAAATCCGCCATAAAATCCATACTTCCCTTCCGTGCAATTCCCCCCGCCATGAGCCTGTCGAATGGTAGCGTAGTTTTTTCTTTAAGCCTTCCTTCATTTTCTTCATAGGTGGCTGAAAATAAACTCTTAATCATCGCTTTTAAACTTAAAAAAATCTGTGTGAATCTGTGCCAAATCTGAGAAATATATGGCTAATCTTTTATCTTTTCCTCAGTGCCCTCTGCCTGCCATGAGCCTGTCGAATGGTGGCAAATAATAAGTCTTGTGTTTTTAAAACTTGTAAATTATCTGTGTGAATCTGTGTTCATCTGTGGCTGAAAAAACTCTTAATCATCGCTTTTAAACTTAAAAAAAATCTGTGTTAATCTGTGCAAAATCTGAGAAATCTGTGGCCAATTTTTTATCATTTTTCTTCCGAATAATTCCGTGCATTCCGCCCGCCGTGCAGCGCCCGCCGCGGCAGATGGTTCTTTTTTTGTCTTTTAATCCGCGTAATCCGTGAAATCCGCGGATAATTTTTTTTGGTTGCGGCCAGACCGCCCTAAGTAAATCAGCGGTTAAAAATCCCAACTCCAAAATCTAAAATCAAATTCGTGGTTAATCTTGTTAATCCTGTCAAAAAAGTTTCCTTCACGCATTTCAATTCTAAGGGGGAATGTTAAATTGTATGCCTCTCATAATAAAGCTCAATAAAGCCATAAAGCAAATAAGGACAGCGGTTATGCCAATTGCCCAAAAAGACCGCTTCCAATACCGTCTTTTCACGAAACACCTCTCAATTAAGGCAATGAGCCCGATACAAACTGACAGGATAAATACGACCATAGCAACATTCCAGACAACTGCCTGAACTTTGTTTGAGATAAAAAACGGTAACACGAAAAGAATTATGGCGATAATGTTCAAAAAAAACGATGATAAAGCATAGTAAGAAACCTCCGCACATTCGTTTTCAAGATATTCTTTGGACACTGCTGTCTCCTTGTTTGTTTCAATCTTGCATCATACTCTACAGCGTAACAAATCCGCCAACAAAACAACAAACATTCTCCCCCCGCCCTTCTTGCATACCAGAACAGATCAGAACAAAACCGTACAAATCAAAACCACAAATCTCCACGTTGTTAAAAATCCCAACTCCCAAATCCCAAATCTAAAATTATATTAATGGTTCTACTCTTTAAAAAAATCCGAATAATCCGCTCGCAGTGTTGTCGCACCGTCACAGCAGGTGGTAGAGCTTTTGATTTTAATCTTGCCAATCCCCACCCACTCAAAGCGGTCGAAAACGGCACAACCTGTCCAACCTGAAAACCTTCGTGCCCTTCACAAACTTGGCGGTTAATCATTACCCAACAACAACTTACAAATAACAATCGACAATACAGGACAATCTCCATCAACCGACCGGCAAATACCACTGATCTGTAAAATACAGCAATATCTCAACCCTCGCCCACCTGGCAATCTTAGCGTTAATTCTTTATATGAAAGAGCCTTACGCCAATCCCACCCCAAAAACAAGACAATCTCCACCAACCGACCGCGCAATAGAACCAGACACCCATCCCCCACAATAAAACCCCAATAACAAGCCAATACCGCCAACCCCCAAACCCAAACCACCCATCTTAACACGAAGAAAACCCAAAATCGGTCAAAAACGGTACAATTTGGTACACCCCCAATTCTCAATGACACGATTTTCCCCGCAAATCAAATCTTGCAACTCCGCCCAATATCGTTAAAATAGCCCTTTCTTTTTTAATATTGACAGGAATAACTTTGCAAAGCGTACCATCCAGCCCCCAAAACAAGCGCCCGCTGACAAGAATACAGCGACTGATAGGCAGATATATGCTTGACTCAAAACACAACAAGCCAAGCTGCTACATCGAATGCCGCGCCGACCTGACCGATCTGGTCAAAATACGAAAGCAATACTGCCGCGCAGTGTCATTGCGGGTAAGCACCAACGACTTCATCATCTGCGCCATTGCTCGCGCCATCGAAAAATACCCACTTATGGCCAGCAGAATAACAAAAGACGGCAAACACCTTCAGATCACCGAAGACATCGGTGTAGGCTTCGCAGTCGCCGCACCGCAGGGACTGGTGGTACCAATCGTAAAAAAATCAACCAGAGCCGGCCTATTTGAAATAGCGACAGAAAGCGAACAACTCCTTGCAAAGGCACGCTCAAACAGACTCATGCCCGACGATTTCGATGGCGCCAATATCGTACTTAGCGGCCTTGGCATGTTCGGCATTTCATCGTTTATCGCAATTTCACCACCGCTGGCATGTGGAATAATCGCGATCGGCAGAATCGAAGATACCGCGGTCCCTGTCGATAATGAGATCGTCAAACGCAAGATAATGTCAATGACGCTCACCGCGGATCAGCGGATCGTAAACGAATTCTACGCCGCCGCCTTCCTCAGATATGTCATCGAGCAATTGGAATCCCCCAAAACGTTAACCGGCGACTTTTAGCCAATAAGCCAAAGCCGCCGGTGTATTACTCGTAATCAAACTACTGCTGTCAATGAACAAGCATATTTGCCGGAACCGCTTTCTTTTTCGCCCCAATTCCCTGATAACCCACTTTTAGAACCTTTGCACCGCCTGCTTCGAAATATCCGACCTTGATCGGATGCAGTCCGGGCTTTAGCAATATCTGTCCTGATTTCTCGCTGCTGCTGTGCAGACCATCATTATCAACAACAAGCTCGCCGGCTACCCAAAGCCTGCTGCCGTCATCGGACGTTGTGTAGAAAGTGTAAAGACCGAACATCGGTATCTTGATATAGCCAGCAAGCTCTACAGCAAAATTGCCTGATCCGCCGCCTGGAATGCCGAATGATTCCTGAACACCCGTCTTAGCGGGCGTAAGCTTTGAAAAGTCGGGCACGCTCTTATACGAACCTTCAAAGTAACGATACGAAACGCCCGGCTCTGTCTTATCGACTTTGACAGGGTCCTTGGGGGTAACCTTTCTGTATGTACCCCGTGCGGCAACACTTGTTTTGCCGTTGGCCATGAATGTTCTTGCAGTTATAACCGTATTCTTCGTCAGCTTGATCGGATCGGTATAGACCGGTGAATCCTCAGTCGGTTCCGTACCGTCAAGAGTATAGCGAACCCTGGCACCTGCGAAAGGAACCTTTAGCTCAACCGTCATGTCTTTCGAGAAACTGCGATTCTGTTCAAGGCCAGCAGGTTCCGGCACGCGGAAATTAACACCATAAGTATCGAGCCTGTTCAGATGCGTTGCGAGCCTGCCTACAAAATCATCCCAATTACGAGCATCCTTTTGTGACCAGACTACCTCAGCAAGCGCGGCACCACGCGGATATGCCATGTACTCCATGTGCTCAGGTGTCGGGATGTACTCACTCCATAACTGACCCTGCGCACCGAGTATATGCTTTGCTTCTTCTTCCGTTAATGCTTCGGGGATCGGATCATAGCTGTAAAC
Organism: Anaerohalosphaeraceae bacterium; assembly: GCA_030641315.1. GTDB lineage: Bacteria > Planctomycetota > Phycisphaerae > Sedimentisphaerales > Anaerohalosphaeraceae > DAOWHR01. The sequence goes on from DAOWHR010000386.1 coordinate 8,939, forward strand.
TTTTTTAAGCGGTAAAAATCCGCCGATCGCCAACGGCTCACTCTTCGGATCGCCCTGGTAATGATCGAAATATGTATGACTGTTCGGAGCCATCGTCACATCATGACCAGCTTTAGCAGCCTTGATGCCGCCGCTTTCACCTCGCCATGACATAACAGCAGCACCGGGAGCGAGTCCGCCTTCGAGTATCTCATCCCAGCCGATAAGTCTTCTGCCCTTTGAAGTGAGATATTTGTCAAAATGCTTGATCAAATGACTTTGCAGCTCATGCTCATTATGCAAACCTTCCTGTTTGATCTTGGCCTGGCACTTCGGACATTTTTTCCATTTGGTCTTGGGACACTCATCGCCGCCGACATGAATGAACTTACTCGGGAACAGCTCAAGCACCTCATCGAGAACGTTTTCGAGGAATATATAAGTCGCTTCGTTGCCAGCACAATAAACGTTATCCGATACACCCCACTTTGTCCAGACCTCAAACGGCCCTTCTGTGCAGGCATACTCAGGATAAGCCGAGATAGCGGCCTGGGCATGACCGGGCATTTCGATCTCAGGGACAACGGTGATAAATCTTTTCTTTGCGTAAGCTACGATCTCTTTTACATCCTGCTGGGTATAAAAGCCGCTATGCTCGATTCCGTCGAATGTTCTGGAACTGCCGCCATGGCCGACAATAGTTTCCTTACGCTTTGAACCAATTTCGGTAAGCTTTGGATATTTTTTTATCTCGATGCGCCAGCCCTGATCTTCGGTCAGGTGCCAGTGCAGTGTGTTCATCTTGTGCAATGCAAGCAGATCGATATATTTCAGGACGAACTCCTTCGGCATATAGTGCCTGCATACGTCCATATGAAGTCCGCGCCATTGAAAACGCGGTTTATCGGTGATCTCAACTGCGGGAACTGACCATTCGATGCCATCAACAGATTGACTGCTCATGATCGCCGGAGGCAATAACTGGAGCAAACTCTGACAGCCGTAAAACACACCCGCTGCTTTGGGAGCTTCTATCAGAATACCTTTCTGTGAGACAGTAAGCTTATAGCCTTCATCGCCGAGATCGCTCAGTTTGGAATTAATTTTCAGAATAACAGTATTCTTTTTAGACTGAAACAGCCCCGGCTTTTTAACCTTAAGACCATAACCGGTGGCGGGGGATAGTTTTTCGGCAAGAAATTGGCCGACATCAGAAGTTTCTTTAGATACAATTATCTTTGTTTTAGCGGTAAGAACAAAACACCCTTCGCCAACTTCCATCGCAACAGGCTTAGGTATTATCGATATGGTACTGCTGTCAGCGGCGCTGACATAACCGAACTGCAAAGCAATAGAAAAAACAACCGCAATTAATACTTTTTTCAGCATGGTAACTCCTTAAAGATTAAATAAAAAAATAATTTCGCGCATAATTTACTGTTGACAACACTTGTTATACCCAGCTATTATGATGATAGTCGAAATTGAAAATTTTTAAAAAGGCTGCTTCATCCAAATGTCATCCACGGAGCAGCCTTTTATTTTTGCGCTGAGATACCGTGTTTGCCGCTATAAACTATCAGCCCCGGCACCTGCCTGGACGTCCCCTGCATCATCCTTCACATGTTCTGCGACTTCGTTACAAGGCTTCGTTCCAATGCTTTGTATCGGGATAGGAGCCGCATTTTCGCTCGCAATTTCCGTTGCATCATCAACAAGTTTGGCGGCGGCAATTTCAACATCTTCTACTTCATCTTTGTCAAGCTCTTCGACAATATCTTCAACAACAACTTTTTCTTTTATCCGGCCGCACAAAAAATCTGCGACAAGCTGATAATCAATCGCTCCGTTGCAGTTTGGTTCGTATTCGAATATTGTTTTGCCGTAACTGGGCGCTTCGGCCAGCTTGATGTTTCTACGGATATAAACCGGCACTATCTTCGCGTCTGACCATGGACAGTCGCTATCCCGTGCGCTTTCAAGGAACTGGGCGATATCCGCTTTAACTTCGGCGGACAAGGTCACTCTGCTGTCGAACATGCACAGCAATATCGCCGATATTTTCAGCGCCGGGTTGATCCTTTTGCTGACCAGCGAAACAGTTTGCAGCAGTTGACCGAATCCCTGAAGCGCCAGGAAATGCGGCTGAATCGGGATAAGAACCTCATCTACCGCAGCCAGCGCGTTAAGCGACAACAGCCCAAGTGATGGGGGGCAGTCAATTATCAGGAAATCATAATCGTCCCTGATCGGCTCGATAGCTTCTCTGAGTATCGTTTCGCGGCCGACCACGCTTACCAGCTCGCTTTCGGCGCCGACGAGGTCGATGTTCGCTCCCAGCAGGAAGAGATTTTCTCTAACATTGACGAGGGAATCTTTGATGTCTGCCGCATTAACCAGTACGTCGTAGGTACCGCTGCCGTCTTCGCCAGCGTCTACGCCAAGGTGAATTGTAAGATGTGCCTGCGGGTCAAGATCGATCGCGACAACTTTTTTGCCTTTTGTCGCCAAAGCCGCTGCCGTATTAGCAACTGTTGTGGTTTTCCCCACTCCACCTTTTTGATTCAATACCGCTATTGTTCTCAAAATATCTACCTCAGAAACTTATTTATTCAAACCAACCGAAACATCTTTTTTGTCACGTTGACTTGATATTTCTTAGAACGGCATCGAGGACACCGTTGACAAATCTGGGCGACTGATCACCGCTGTATTTTTTTGCTATCTCTATGGCTTCATTGATAACAACTTTGCCGGGTATATCATCGCAAAATTTCAACTGATAGGCCGAAAGCCTCAATATACTCCGGTCAACCATAGAAAGTCTCGACAGGTCCCATTTAACGGCGGCTTCTTTTATAAGCTGATCGCAGCTGATCAAATGCTGCCAGGTACCCCGTGTCCATTCCGAGGCCAGTTTGAGTACCATAGAGTCAGGGCTTTCCTGCCTTAGAAAAATATCAAGTCCGCCAAGAAAATCATCTCCCTGCGCGTCCAACTGAAACAACGACTGCATCGCAATTTCCCGTGCTTTACTGCGTCTATCCACAAAAAAATCCTTTTATTCAGATCGAAGAAGTCTGTCGTCAGTTATATCTGTTCGAGTACATTAACCATCTCGATGGCTGACATAGCGGCACTTGCGCCGGCGTTGCCATGTTTGGTTCCTGCCCGTTCTACTGCTTGTTCGATAGTGTCGCAGGTCAATATCCCGAAGATCGCGGGCACGGATGTATCATAATTAACCTGCCCTACGCCTCTGGAAATCTGCTGGCAAACATAGTCGTAGTGACTAGTCTGGCCACGAATAACTGCTCCGAGGCAAATCACGGCGGAATAATTGCCGCTGGATGCAAGCCTTTTTGCAGCAACTGTGATCTCAATTGCTCCGGGAACCCAGACAACCGTTATCTGGTCATCCGAGGCACCGTGCCTCTGCAAACAGTCAACGGCTCCGCCCAGGAGTTTGCTTGTAATAAACTCGTTAAACCTGCTGACAACAATAGCATACTTACCCTTGCCGGCAACAAGCTGCCCTTTGATCTCATTTATCATCTTGTTCTGCTCCGTTCAATTTCGCGGTTTGTTTATGTTTGTTCGCACTGTCAAGCCTGCATATAAACCAGCATGACTTCCTCGTTCGTTTCCGCATTATAAGACCTAATCGGCCATTCTGCCAGAAAAAGACATCAACAACTTACATTCAGGCAAAGCCATACTGCAAGCCAAAGACTTAACCACTGGAATTATAAGGGTTTACGCAAGCTATATCCAGTAAAATATTTTGCGTCGGCAAATTCACGTTTTTTTCACCAATAAACAAACAAAGACACATCCTTTTAATGACGATACCTCAGCGGATCACATTGCCATGATCGAATAAGACAGACACTCTGGAAAAGGATTTGAAAATGTTTGACGCAATGGACAACAACCCCTGGGACAAGGCTGAGGAAAACGCGTTTAAGGCTTTTGAGCTTTACGAAGACGGCGACCTTACCAAGGCGCTAAAGCTGCTCGAAGAAGCGATAGACGTAAATCCCGGCAACAGCGACCTGTTTTTTAACGCCGGGCTTACGCTCGATGCGATGGGACGATTCAAAGGCGCTATCGAAGCCTACGGAAATGCTCTGGAACTAAGGCACGACGACCTTGAAATACTCAACTGCCTTGCGGTTGACTTTACTCGTATCGGCTGCTATGACAAATCACTGGAAACCTTTGAGAAAATCCAAAGCATCGACCCGGATTTCGAGCCGTGCTACTGCAACCGGATAATAACTTACACCGAAATGGAAAAACACGATCTGGCAGAGCACATGTTCTATCTCGCACAGCATATAAATCCGGAGTGCCCGATATGCTTTTACAATATCGGCAACTCCCTTTTCTCAAGGCAGCAGTACAAAAAAGCGATCTGGTGCTGGGAAAAAACCGCTGATATCGAACCAAACCACCCACAGATCAACTTCCGCATAGCTCAGGCATACTGGGCGTCGGACAACGATCATCTTGCCAAGGTACACTTCTTAAAAGCGATCAGGAACAATCCGGGCGAAGTGGATATTATACTTGAATACGGCATATTTCTTCTCCAGACCGGAAATATCGAAGACGCCAGGGAGAAATTCAACAGGATCCTCGAACTGGACCCTGATTCTGCAACGGCAAGGTTCTACCTGGCAGAGATCGCCCTTAGACAGGGTCATTCGGAAAAGGCTAAGGAGCTTTTTATCGCTGCCTCAGAGCAGGATTCGACAATGCCCGGGCCTCGACAGCGGCTGGCACAGTTGGCAATTGAGAGCGGCAATTACAAAGATGCCATAATATATCTTAAGACAGAAATGGACCTCGACATCGAAGACAACGAGGTACTAAGTTCCATCGGTACGATGCTCATGGAGCTTGGCGATTACGACAGGGCCGTTGACAGCTTCCTGAAGGTCGTCGATCAGGACCCGGAAAATCACCAGGCGTTTTATCACCTTGGGGTATCGCTGGCGATGCAAAACCAGTACGACGGGGCATTGCAGTTCTTCGAGCACGCCATAAGACAGGGCAGCACAAGTCCGGAACTCTATGCGCATGCGGCATATCTTTATCTGGGCAACAACTGCACGGAAAAAGCAGCCCAGGCAATAGAACAGGCAATATGCCTTGAGCCGGACAACAGAACCTTCGGTAAACTGGCAAGAAAAATTCGATACGCCCGGGCCGTTGAGCGAGTATCCGCCAGAATTTGCAGGTTTGTGGGAAATATTAAATATTTCGCCCGCAAACGATAACAATCTTATCGACCATGGTGACCGCAAAAAACAGCTTGCAAATCGCCAGCGGGCACATATAATACCACCTCGACATGGCCGAGTGGCGGAATGGCAGACGCTGGGGACTTAAAATCCCTTGCCCGTAATGGGCGTGTGGGTTCGACTCCCACCTCGGCTATCCTTAAAAACACACAAATAATCCTTTTTATTTTCTGAACAAGCTGGAATTTTGGTCTTTAAAAACGGTTGTGGTTTGGGTACAGTTGGTGCTGAGATTCTTAACCGTTTTTTATTCGGGAGATAAACAATGTCTACGCATGGTTGTGGGTGCAGCGGATGTAATCGGAGGGATTTTTTAACAGCGGCTGGGGCGACAGTGGGATTGATGGCAATGGCGACGACTGCAATTGGCGACGAACAGGCCGAGGACAAATCCCGACGGGTCAAGCACGGTGCCAAGGTTCGTGCTGTTTTCCTGTATCCGCCCTCTTCGACATTTAAGGACAACCCGGACGGCTGGTGGAGCTGGCCGGGCAATGAGTTCGACGCGGAAGGCCGACAAAAGCAATATACCCGGCAGATCAACAATATATCCAAAACACTTAGCATGACGGTCAATATTACCGACGAACCAGTCGGAACCGATAAGCAGGCTCGACAACTGGCTGACCAGACCATCGCGGAAAATCCCGACGGTTTGCTTATCACTATGTTCTACAACAACAGTCTCAAACACGCCGACATTCTGTTGAAGGCGGCAGAAAAGGCAAAGATACCGGTGATCTTCTATATCGGGCTTGGCGTTAAACACGGCTCGGTCGATCGCTATCGCCGCGAGGGTGTTTACTTCATTCAGTCCCTGGACAACTTCGAGGCGATAGAGTACGGCTTGCGCATGATCAACACGAAAAAGATCATGAGCCAGAGCCGCCTGTTGAGCATTACCGAGGCAAAGGAAACTCGTGAAGGTGTCGAGAAGTTTTTCAAAACCACCGTCCGTGTCATCCCGTTCACCCAGTATGAAGAAATATTCGACAAAATATCTATCGGCAAAAAGCATCGCGACTGGACATCACGTATCAAAGGCAGCGCGACTGAAATTCGCGGCATCACAGATACCTCAATGGATAACGCAGCACGAGCACACTTCGCTTTGCTGGAGTTATTGGATCGTAATCAAGCGGACGGCCTGACGATGAACTGTCTTAGGCGGGGTATGCTTAAGCCATGCATAAGTTTTTCGCAACTGAACAGCCAGCTGATACCGGCAACCTGCGAAAACGATTTCGGCGCGATGTACACCCAACTGCTCGGACAACAGTTACTTGGCAGACCCGGCTTCCAGCACAACCCATGCTTTGAGACCGAACGCAACCACTACTACGCGTCACATTGTACCTGTGCCCCGCAGCTCAACGGCCCGGAAGGACCGGCGACACCGTATCTGCTCCAACGGTTTGCACATACCAACGAAGGCAGTTGCGCGATCCAGGTATTCTGGAAGCCCGATGAGCCGGTAACCATGATGCGGTACTATCAGGGCAAAACACCGAGCCTTGATATATACTCCGGCAAAGTGATCGCGTCACATCCGATGCCCCCAGCGGCAGGGTGCACAACCAATGTCGAGATCAAGATCACCGACTGCCCGGACGCCTGCAAGGTAAAGGGACACCATAACCTCCTGTTCGCAGGCGAACATGCCCGCAAGCTGAAACTTTTTGCCAGACTGTACAAGATGGATACGACTGGCACCACATAAAGTGACACAGGAACCTGACATGGACGAAACGGAAAATATTGAACCGCCCCAAAAACCTATCATCATCAGGTTATTAAAAGCGGAGGCACTCCAGACGGTAATCCTGCCGTCAATACTTTTACCGCTTGGTATTGTTGGTATATGCTATTTATCTGCAAATCTATCATTCATCGCAGAGGGAGTTGCTTTTGTAATCTGGCTTGTTTTTCTTCCAATGTCAATCCTAGTCGGACCTATCTTATTCCTGCTCATTCACTGTGCGTTGCCGTTTGGCTTCAAAAAAAGAAGAGCCACCAGTTTGGCAGCCTGCTCTTTGATTCTGGTTCTTATCACATTATTTGCTGTAACCGCTAAAGAAGAGTATATGATCGGCAAGATTACTCTTAAGAATGGATACCAGTGCAAAATCTACGCCGCTACATGCTGGGAGGTGTCCAGACCTTTGTGTTATGAAATACGCAAAGATGGTACAATTTTGGTTAGAAAAACATATTTCGATAGTGATTCGGGGGATGGAGAATATGAGTTTCGGGCTGTATATTCTGACAATGACACGATAATTGGAATAATTCAAATATCTTCGGATTCCGAGAAACTTCTCGCCATATACAATGTCTTAAATAACGAGTCATGGCCCAGATTACGTTATGATGAAGTATCCTATGACCCCAAAGTCATTGAGAAATGGACCAATATTTTTATGAAGCTGCAAAAGGAGAATCCGACCATACCGGTTCCCATCTTGTTTAAGCAGGAATGATTCAATATATCCGTCAATACCTTCAATACCCATTTTTTTACTGCTTTGAAACCCTGTGAACCGATACTAATATTATGTTCTGGATAATTACATTTTTTAGGTTCATTCTGTTTAGCGTTTTCTTTGTTGTGGGCGCTTCTGCGGTGGTTTTGTCGCTTATGGTGGGCGAGATTGAGGACAATTACCGCTCACGTGAGCAACTTCGCCTGATGCACCGGGACATCGAGCGTCTGGAGAACCTTATCGCAGACTACGAGCTCCAGATCGAACAGGTCAAACAGAATCCCGAAGCGGTGGCACGTCTTAAACGGGTCGCACTGGGGATCGAGCCTCAAAGCGACGACACGGCCTATCCCAAAGCCGGGCCTGAAGAGTTCGCAGCAGCGGCGGCGGCGATCAAGGCAAGCAGGATCGATACGGATACGCCACTAAAATCTCCGATATGGGTTCAGCGGACCATGGAACCGAAATTCAGACAGAGCCTTTTCGTGGCTGGATCGGGGCTGACCCTGATAACACTGCTGTTCTTCGGCAGCGGCCCAAAACGACAACCGGCCTGACAGCGGCAGCAGTTCAGGCGAAACAAACCTGCCTTTGGCAAGACTTTCTATTGCAAAAACACCGTAATTTAGTTATGATGTTACCCATCTTAATGCAGAAAGATCGAGTTATCTTTTTTTCGTAACGTTATAGCCAAATGTTAAATGACAGGATACCGCCTGCGGCGGAAGCTATTTTGCGCTGGAATGACAAGGCGTATCTGACACTTGGCTAAAGTATTACTTTTTTTCGAGGAAATGAACATGAGAACATCATCTACAACACCAACCAGAATTCTTCTTAGCGTATTGGTTTTAGCTTTGGCAAGTACCGCATTTGCAGCCGATAAAACTTTGAGCAACAAGCAGTTAAACAAACTCCGCAACGGCTATGAGATGGACAGCCACACCCGGGTTATGTACAACGCCATTACAAACACTTCCATTAACGATCTGGCGCTAAACCGCGATATTGTGAAGGACCATAACACGCATTTCACCCACAAAGCAAAGGTTAAAGGGATTACGAACCAGAAATCGGCGGGTACCTGCTGGCTTTTCGCATCACTGAACGCCCTCCGGCCAGGGGTGATCGATGCCCATGACCTGCCAAAGTTCGAATTCTCACAGAACTATTTCATATTCTATGACAAACTGGAAAAAGCCAACACCTTCCTGCAGCGAATAATCGACAGGCGCGACCGTGACCTGATGGACCGCGAACTGACCATGATCCTCAAGGATCCGTGCTCTGACGGCGGGTTCTGGGAAAGCACAAAGGACCTGCTGACCAAGTACGGAGCTGTGCCGTCAGATGTTATGCCGCCGACAAACAGCAGCGCAGGTACTTCCGGCATGAACAAGATACTTAAACTCAAACTCCGCTCGGACGCGGCAAAGCTCCGCAAAATGCACGAAGACGGTAAAAAGGTCAACCAGCTGATCCAGGCAAAAGGACAAATGCTCGCAGACATCTACAAGATACTCGCGATCAACCTGGGCACGCCTCCAACTGAGTTCGTATGGAGATACGAAACAAGTAAGGCACAGGAAACCGATGACGAAGACGCCGATGAAGATGGTGATGAGGACGCAGACGATGACGATGATGCGGATGCCGACGATGACGAGGAAGATAAAGCAGACGAGAAAGAATCGACCGAAAACAAAAAGCTGACCGAGCCAAAACGTTACACACCAAAATCATTCTTCAAGGAATTCGCAAACATCGATCTGGACGAATACGTAAACATCTTTAACGACACAACCCATCCGTTCGGCAAGCGTTACCAGATCACACTGACCCGCAACCTGTACGACGGGCACGACATCGACTATATCAACACGACCATCGATCATCTAAAGCAGATCGCGATGGAAAGCATTATTGACGGAACACCGCTACTGTTCGCTGCCGATGTAAGCGTTGGTCATGACTCAAAACTGGGCATCTTTGCTCAGGACATCTACGACTACGAATCGATCTACGGCATCGATCTGTCCTTTAGCAAAGCGCAGCGGGCACTTTATCGCAACAGCGTAAGAAACCACGGCATGGTCTTCGTCGGAGTCGATGTTCAGAACGGAAAACCGGTTAAGTGGCGTGTCGAAAACAGTTGGGGCACAGACAAAGGCGCAGCCGGCTACTGGACTATGTATACGGACTGGTTCGAGATGAATGTATACAACATTATCGTCAAGAAGAAGTACGTACCTGCTGAGCTGCTGGAGATCAGAAAGCAGGAACCTACGGTGCTGCCAGCGTGGGATCCGATGATGTAGGTCGTTCGGTCGTTTACTTATTTGGAGCCGTTTTTATGTTCGTAAGCGGCATATTCTGAACAATTGCAAAACTTACGAAGAAAAAACTTGTAAAATCGCGAAAAGTAATGTATTTTTTAAGAACCTTAAGCGTCAGGGGTACGTAAAGGTTAATGAAGAAACAAACTGGTTGGGGGCCAGTATACAAGTCTCCTCCTCCTAAAGACGCCAGGTTATCGCAACCTGTGCGGGAAGCAGGGCTGCCCTCCTCGGCCCTGCTTTTTTTATGCGCATAAAAAAGCCGCGATATACGATCGCGGCATAAAAACTCTGATTATATCAACAAATCCCTATGAGATACTTGCTGTTAGCTGGTCGAGTATTGCTCTTCCTTTTTCTATCCTATTTCCTGCCGGGGATATCCACTTTACCTCTGCGTTTCGTTCGATTATGCCCTCTATCTTTCGGTTTGCAAGTATGACGGTGGCGTGATTTTTGCCTCCCATGAGCCTTCCTATCTCAGGATAGGACATTTTGGTGTACTTGCGTGCAAGGTGCATACTGAACGATCTTGCCAGCGAGACGGTGCGATTCTTTTTCGAGGAATGAATGTCAGCGGTCGTTACGCCGAAGTACGTCGATACGGCCGACTCGATATCCGAAAGATGGACTATCGGATCGGTCCGTGAGATATGATCTGCTAATACCTCACGAGCCATCGTAAGCGTAATGCGGTCATCGCTAAGCGACGCGTAGGCGACCAGTTTTAACAGTGCCCCTTCAAGCTCACGAACATTGGTACGCATGTGCTGTGCGACATATTCGATCACCGGATCGGGAACATTCTTTTTCATCGCCGCGACGCGCTGTCTGCATATCGCGATTCGCGTCTCTAGGTCAGGCGATTCGATCTTTACGACCATCCCCGAAACAAACCGGTTGACCAGCCTTTCGCAAAGCTGGCCTATCATCTTCGGATGTGCGTCCGATGCCAGAACGATCTGTTTTCCCGCAAGATCTATGGTATTAAAAGTATGCAGAAATTCCTCCTGCATTGATGGCTTGCTGGCCAAAAAGTGGATATCGTCGATCGCAAGCACATCCGTTTGCCTAAATCTACTCCGAAAAGCATCCAGCTTTTGCGTCTTTAAGGCCAGCACAAACTGATTAGCAAAATCTTCCGCTGAAACATAAAGCCATTTAGCTCCTGGCCGGTTCCTGGCGATCTCGTTACAAATCCCTTGCATAAGATGCGTCTTTCCGACTCCATATCCTCCATGAAAGAACAGCGGGTTATATAGGCTTTTTTCCTCGCTGACAACCGCCCGAGCGGCGTTATAAGCGAGCTGATTCCCTTTGCCGGTGACAAACTTGTCAAGGCTGAGCTTCAATGGGGCCTTCATGTTTTTTAGCGAAGGCTTGACACGGCTGCGGGTTGTTATGTTACGAACGCGCTGAACCTGCTCGGCCTGCCTGTCAAGCTGCGGACGCTTTTGTGAGCCGCTAAGTTCAGGCTCAACATTAAACACGATCTTTTTATCGCTGCCGGTCACTTCCTTTACGGCGCGACCTATATCATCATG
>DAOWHR010000257.1 GCA_030641315.1 Anaerohalosphaeraceae bacterium
AAACGCCGACCCAAGAGCTATTCACTGATGACCAGGCCAAGAAACGAGTACAAATAAGCGAGAACATATAACCGCACAGTTGTGAGAAAGCGAGGCAGCAGTCAGCGTAAAATGGAATTCCCTGACCGGAAAATTCATCAGAAATTAGCGGTTGTGCTATGCGCATATGCGGTCAAAAACCAAACAGAATGATTCGACGAGTCTGACCCGATCAGTGAAAAATAAACAAAACACGCAACCGTCGAAAAAACAATGACTTACACATGACAGTGCCATTGGTTCCTGACACCTTTAATTATTCTTGACACCGTTAATTATCTCCAGAGATTTGGGTCAGTATGGCATATTGTTATAGCCTTTAGTTTTTTTCATTTTAAATCTGTCTATATTCATCCATGTCATAGATATTAAAGCCAATAATCCAGTTAATATTAACATTGTTGTGTTCCCAAAAATTATATTAAATACTTCAGGTTCGCTCGGGAACTTCTGAGACTCTATATTAACAAAAAATCCAGAAAAGAAAATCATATTAAAGCTTAAATGAAGTGCCCAAGAAAAAGCAATGTTTCGAGTTTTTAGTATTAGAGAATTTCTCAGGATTCCGACAAAAAATAAAGTCAAAATAGTGGTGAAAGTCAATAACTCTCCCGATTGAACGGGACTCCATTTATATAAACCTTGATGCATTAAACTGAAAATTAAAGCTACTAAGACTGCTATAAAATTTCTGTCTAATTTTTTAAATTTCCTTTCTATACCTAATAGCAAAAATGCTCCAATTAGCATTTCTTCATTAAATGTCTCTGGAATGTAGTATAGATAATTTGCTAATACAAAATGTAAAGGATAATCTAATCCAGCGTAAGTCTTGTAATGGAATAACTTCGGTTTAAAGATGTATCCATCAAGCATCGCTACATAATCAACAATGAAATAAGAAAATACCAATAAAATAATTGTTGCAATGAGAAACATCAAGGTGTCAATATTTCTAAAATTAATTCCAAGTTTTTGTTTCCATTTGTCTTGGTCTCTTATTCTCATGAAACAGAGAATAAGAATGGTTGATGACAAAGAAAACATCCACCCCCAATGGGGAGAATTTAATCCTAATAACAATTGTGGATGATAATTCAAAAATCCACAAATACTAAATATCAATATTAATAATCCGTATTTATTTATCTGTTGGTTCATATTGCATTGTCTCTCTTTTGTTATTGGCTATAATGGGATTAGATAACATGCAGGCCATCTGGATTTCGGTTATATTACCGGAATAATTCAAGGTGTATGGTACAATTGTTTTCTGTTATACGTATAACTATTATCAGGTGTTCAAGGCCGATGGTCAAATGAAATCGATGTAATACTACTGTTTTTTTGTTGGTCGAACCCCCTGCAATGCAGGGGGCTAAATTTCGCAGGCTTTGCCTGCGATTGGGGGTAATTTGGGTTGGTATGTTTTGTTGGGGGATGTTGGTGACGTAGGTTCCAGATCCCAGCCTGCGCTGGGATGACATTCTTGCGGTGGGGCGACATTCTTGCGCTGGGGCGACATTCTTGCGGTGGGGCGACACTCTTGCGGTGGGATGAAACTTTTCAATGAAAGCAATTACAATGTAATTAATACTGTAATTGGTCAGTTTGAGTGAATTGTTAGGCGCAGACCTCGATGGGTTTGGATTCTGCGGTGGAATCCTGCTTTAGGTCGTATTGCTTCACTTTTGAATATAGTGTTGCCCGTGTTATACCAAGTGCCATTGCGGCTTTGGTTTTCTGCCAGTTTGTATGCTTGAGGGCTTTTGCGATAAGCTCCTTTTCCGCGTTTGCGATAGACAAATCTTTGAGCCTGCCCATGCATTTTGTTTCGTTCGCTTCGGTGTAGTCATCGTCAATGTCGGGGTCGAAGATAATGCTGCTAAGTCCGATCTTGTCAGTTGTTTCGATGAGTATGCTTCGGTCGACGGCGTTTTGCAGTTCTCTGACGTTGCCGGGCCAATCGTGCTCTGTCAGAGATTCAAGGGCAAGTTTGGTAAATGACGCAGGTGTGCTGTGGGGGCATATCGTTGAGGTTTTAAGGAAATATTGTGCGAGCAGTTTTATATCGTCTTTTCGTTTCGGATGGCTCAATGGGGCTATTATTATCGGACATATATTGAGCCTGTAGTACAGGTCCTGTCGAAAGCGGTTTTGCTGCACTTCCTGTTTGAGGTTCCTGTTGCTCGATGCTACTATGGTCGCGGTGCATAGGATGTCTTTTGTGTCGCCTACCCTTCTGAATTTCTTTTCCTGCAGTACCCTTAGGAGTTTGGCCTGGAGGTCCTGTGACATTTCGCTGATCTCGTCTAAGAAGAGTGTTCCTCCCTGGGCGGCTTCGAAGAGTCCGGTCTTGTTTTTGTCAGCGCCGGTAAACGCACCCTTAATGTGGCCGAATAATTCGCTCTCAAGCAGTGTCGCGGTAAGAGCGGCACAGTTGATGGCGATGAAATTGTCATTGTTGTGCCTGATGTCGTGGACAGCTTTGGCGATTCCTTCTTTGCCGGTTCCGGTCTTTCCGATCACCAGAACGGGGTTGCAATTACTCTTTGCGACTGTTTCGGTCATTTTTAGAGTGTGGGCCATGGCCTTACTCTTGCCGACAATGCCTGCGTTTGCGGCGATGTCACTGCAAAAAAAGTCCAGATACTCGTCTTCATTTTTATTGTAAAAGAGGTTTTTCAGCGCTGACGTGATGTCCGAATCAGGGTCATCGTGGCGGATGTAACCTGCTATCGGAGTGTTATCGTAATGTTGACTGCTGTAACCGTTGTCGTTGTCATGGTTGAGTACCACGACAGGAGGAGCCTTGATGGAAAGGTTTTGATGATTTAAGAAATCAGTGATCTCTTCAGGTCCGAACGCGTTGTCGAAAATGACCAGGTCAGGATCGTTTGTTCCGATAATATCCGCGGCTTCTGAAACATCATCGGCAACGAGCATTGTACTGCAAGCAGTTTGCAGCAGGCTTTGTGTGTGCTGCTGGTTTCCTACGATCACTATATTTTCAAATACCATCCGGTCTCTCGTTGTATACCCTGTTATACGTTGATGTTTATCAGCAATAAGCTGTAGGTTCCATTAAGTCGTCAAACGAGATTGAATTCTTTAGTTTTTTTATGGGACCGGCCAATAATATCGCTGTTATTTTTTCATATATCAGAGGTATGGAGATTATGGGACGTTTGGGGTGTGTCGAACTTTTTAGAGAATGGATTTTATCTCTGCTTAATAATCACTCCGATCGTAAAGTTACTCAACGTTCGTCAAGCGGTTGAGATTGTAATAATGGTATCGGACGCCTTGATTATTCCCTCTTAAATGTTTCTTGCCAAGGGATCCTTAATGCCTCTTACTGGCCGATGCGATGCGAAAAAGGCGGCGATCTTGCCCTTTGTCAGTGACAGTGTTCTTTGCTGTTAAGACCGGAATTTGGAAATGATTTGATTATTGACCAAGTCGGGTATATGATTCTGTGCCAATGTTTTATGTGTGGTTATTTGACGGTTATGAGATATTTGAACAGGATTACGAATTAATGAGAAATGGCAGGAAAGTTGTCGCAAGGATATTTTCAACCTATACCGGGCCGGGGAACTATTATCTTCATGACCGGATGAGAATGCTGGACAAGAAACGATTTGAGACGATCTGTATCTATTTGAAAAAGACAAGCAATGAGCATAACCCACTGGAAGATGACGGTTTTTCGTGTTTTTATATCAGCAGCAATAGAAAGTTGAGCAAACTGAATCTTTCAGTGATTTACAAACTCGCCAGGGTTCTTCGTGAGCAGAAGGTTGATATTCTGCACTGTAACCGCCATCAGGCAACTCAGTATTCTATTTTTGCCTCTCTTATTACAAAAGTCTCTGTGATCCTTTCGCACGTACACGGACAGAACAGGGCAAAGAGACTGACCCGCAAGTTGTTTTATAAGGTATTTGGCAGGCGGATATCCAAATATCTTGCTGTTTCCAATGCGGTGGCAGCCGATATTGCTCAAAACTTTTCTCCATGCGATGATTCTCATATCGTTGTGTTGAATAACTCAATTGACCATAACTTCTTTGCAAACATAGCGGCTAATCGTAACAAATTACGCCAGGTGTTGAATATTCCGAATGATGCCTTTGTTTTTATTACCGTCGGCAGGCTGGTCCCTACAAAAGGATACAGCTATCTCATTGATGCGTTTGCAACGGTAAAGAAGAAGTTACCCGGTGCCCATCTGTTGATTGTCGGTGAAGGGCGTGAACGTCAGGATATTGAGGAAAGGATCGGCAAGGCAGGCTTGACTTCTGATGTTACATTGGCAGGCTACCGAAAAGATGTCGCTCAACTTCTAAAAGCAAGCGATGTGTTTGTATTGAGTTCATTAAAAGAAGGTTGGCCTCTTGTCATTCTTGAGGCGATGGCAGCGGGTATCCCGGTGGTCGCTACCGCATCGGGGGGACAGCAGGAGGTCATCCGATATGGTGAAAACGGATATTTGGTCCCGGTTGCAGATGGAGAGCGGCTTGGCCGGGCTATGATAGATTCAATGGAGCTTACCGATGATCAAAGGCAAACAATAATTGGCAATGCAAAGCAACTTGCGTATAATAATTTCAGCCACAAGGCGGCGGTACGTCATTTGGAAGAAATTTATGAATTAGAATTTGCAAAGCAGCCGTGAAGGAGATTTTCTACAATGCCTAAAGTCAGTGTGATAATACCGACATACAATCTTAGCGGTACACTGGTTAGCACCATTAAAAGCGTGCTTGATCAGACGATGGGTGATCTGCAGGTTTTAGTTGTTGATGATGGGTCTTCGGATGGCACTCAACAGGCGGTCGAAGCGATAGACGATAGACGCGTCAGATATTTTTTCAAGGAAAACGGAGGTGTATCTTCTGCCAGAAATTACGGCCTTGCAAGGGCTGAGGGACAATACATAGCGTTTCTTGACCATGATGACTTATGGCCGGCGGATTTTCTTGAGGTGATGGTTGGCAGGCTTGAAGAAAAACCGGCTTA
>DAOWHR010000147.1 GCA_030641315.1 Anaerohalosphaeraceae bacterium
ACTTATAAGAATTACCGACAAACTTGACAAAGCAAACATATCAGTCATCCTCTTAAACGCGAGGCCTTACAACAAATACAATGCCACTATTAATATTGGCATGGACAAAAAATGGCTTGCCAAAAACAAAATATCTTTCGTCGAAGCAGACCTCCCAAAGTTGGAACAAATACTTGAATTCAGACGAACAACGGGTGCGAGATTCATACCGCATATGATACTGACCGATGAAAGCAAAACCATAATAAACGAAGGTTTTGATGTTAAATGGCTTAAGGAAAACGCCCTTTAAAGGAGAAATAGAAATGGCTGCAAGCGAAAGTATGCTATTAAGAAGATTTGCCGAGAACGGCGATTCTGAAGCTTTTTCAGAGATTGTTAAGTGTTATGCGGATCCCGTTTACAATACGTGCAGACGGATACTGTTTGACGATTCCGCCGCCGCTGACGCTGCACAGGAAACGTTCTTTCAGCTTATGCGCAACGCGAACTCCGTTAAAGGTTCGCTGTCGGCATGGCTGCACTCGGTTGCCACACACAAAGCTATCGATGCCATCCGCAGAAACTCATCGAGAAGATCGCGGGAGCGAAGATACGCGTTCAGCAAACCCAAAGAAGTCAACCAGTGGAAAGATATTTCGCCGTACATCGACAAAGAGTTGGAAAAACTTCCTGACGAGCACAGAGAAGTCTTGATCAAATATTTCTTTGAAAGCAAAACCATGAGCGAAATTGCTGAACTTAACAGAACCTCTCAGCCTACAGTATCACGGATGGTTACCGTGGCAGTAGAGGAACTTGGAAAGCGACTTCGCAAAAAAGGCATAATCGTTGCGGTGATCGTTCTGGAAGGCCTGGTCGGGCAAAGTACCCTTCAAGCCGCCCCAGCCGTACTGCTGACCGAAGTGGGCAAGATGTCTCTGGTCGGCGCGACGACGGGTATCTTAACTTCAACGGCAACGGCATCGTCCGCAGCGGTGGTCGCATCCGCGTCAACCGGCTCAATTTCAGCGCTTACCGCGGGGGGTGCAAAGACAGCCGTAACCGCTATGTTCTCCACAGTAAAAGCAAAAGTCGCCACTGCGATAGCGATAACCGCGATCGGAACCGGCACCGTAATAACTTACAACCACGCATTCCACTCCGCACCGGATATTACATCAACATCAAGCACGGAAACAACCTTTAATGCTGAACCTTCTACAGTTGATACAGGCCAGATAACCGCAAGGTCCAATCAGCCAATCGCGTTGGGAAGTCAAATTATGGGTGGAGCTATGGGCGGAATGGCTGTAATGGGCCCAACTGACAGCAGCAAAATAAAGATCAGCCTGACCGACCCGGAAACGACAGTCGATACGTTTACCGAGATACTCATCTCTGATAATTTAGATCAATTCGTAAACTGTTTTACGCCGGATTCAAAGCTGCCCGAAACCCTTAATGGAATTTTGACCGATCCGCAAAATACCGCGGAAAAACAACTGCAAAACGCATTCAACTCGATCGGAAAGCCTGTGGAAACACTGGAACTGATAGAGAAAGGGAACGGCCTTGCGATGAAAATAATGTATACGGTTTACGACCCGTTTACAATCGATAATAACGACAAAAAGCGGACATGGAGGGCCGGTGATCAGTTTGAAATCAATGCCGAACTTGTCAACTTCGACAAAGAGTGGAAGATAGCGAACCTCTATACAACTAAGGCATTACCAAATTCGGTCACAGACTCTTTATAGTTATCACAAACACAACCTGCTCAGCAGCAGATGTGCCCTCACCTGGATCGGCTATCGCGTTTCTTTCGTTGGAAGTATATCCCGGTTTAACCGGCGAAGAAATGGTCGGGTCGTTTGCAAGTTCCTGCTGCAGCGCGAGAAGAACATCGTCGTCTGTTTTGCCCGACTGGTTAAGATCGTAATATGCCCTTGCAAGCTGGATACGTTTGTCGTTCCGGCTCTGCACCAACACGGAACGAACCTGGCCGGGCGTAACATTTTCAATAACCAGCTTCGAATCGTCGGCAGCTATAGACAGCGATGGCTCGATGCAATTTTGCCATGCACCCTGCAATTCGGCAATGAGGATCCCAACCCGTTCAGGATCGGCACTGACCGTATAAACGGTCTGCAAAGCCTGCTTATCGACCGTCATCTCGTCGAGCAGATCGGCATTATAGATCGCCTTGCGAACGAAATTGATCATCGCGACAGATTCATCCGTCCTGAGCAGCAGATCGGCGTTAAAGATGTCACCGTCAGCCAGCACAACAGAACCGGCACCAGCTGGCAACACGCCAGGCTTTTCAACAGTCTCCACTTTGCCGGGACGATCGTTTTGAACATAAGTCTTCGGCCCTGAAACAGGCGACACAATATTTACCACGATAACCGTCAGCACACCCAGCAGCGCCAATACGATAGCCGCTGTCGCAGCACGCATATAGTACAAACTCCTGCGTCCCCGGCTCTCCTGAGCCTGCTCCTCGTAATTATCAAGAATAAGCTTCCGCTCAAGTGCCCTGTTAATATCCTCAAAGATAGTACTCGGTGCGGTCTCTACCGGCAGCGACATCAGCAGCAGTTTCTGCTTGCGCATCTGAGCAAGTCGTCCAGCCACATCTGCATCATGCTCGATCAGCCGCTGCACCTCGACATGCTGACGCTTCGAAAGCTCGCCGTCTAAATAACAGCTCAACAGCTCGTCGATATCAGTTTTATCTTCGTTTTCGCTCATTACAGTAACGCTTCCAGAATCTCTTTCAAATTTGCTCTTGCCCTGCTAAGGCGGCTCTTAACCGTTCCGATCTCAACTTCAAGCGTCTCGGCGATCTCATTATAGTTCATGCCCTCAATCTCACGCAGCACGATAACCGCTCGATGATCCTCATCAAGTTTGCTGATCGCACATTTTACTATCTCAACAGCTTCGTTATTCTGGGCCGCAACCAACGGATCGTCAGCGGACTCATCCGTCAGATACGACTTCAACCGGCCCCGGCCCGAATCATCGCCATCGCCGAAGTCAGCATCGATGGACTGTGCTGATATCTTAAATTGTCTTCGGCAATAATTCAGCGTCAGATTAACAGCAACCCGAAACAGCCACGTATAGAACGACGAATTACCCTTAAAGGTATCGATCTTCTCTATTAGTTTGACAAACGTCTCCTGCGTAAGTTCCGCAGCATCGTCACGATTTGAGCAAATTTTTAGAATAATGTTGTAAATCCTGTTCTGATAACGCATTACAATATGGCGCATAGCCGAACTATCGCCGTTTTGACACTGTCGTACCAGTGTCATATCATCAATCGTAATATTCTCACGCTGCTGGTTGTCAACATCTTCAGTGTGCATTGTAAGGCAAAAATTCCTATAAATAGTTCTCTACAGTAGTTAAATAGTCCGTAATACTTTAGCCAAGTGCCAGATATGCCTTGTCATTCCAGCGAAGGCTGGAATCCAGCGTAAAATAGCTTCCGCCGCAGGCGGTATCCTGTTATTTAACATTTGGCTAAAATGTTACAATAAACCAAACCGACCGATCAGCCTGCCTGAAAATTAACAATTGGAACTCGTCCCTTTAACCAGGCCTATTTACGTCTTATCTATATATCTTTA
>DAOWHR010000428.1 GCA_030641315.1 Anaerohalosphaeraceae bacterium
ATATCGAGAACAGACCTGTGGCAAGGCAGCTTCGCCGCAGCCTGATCGATTATATGGTCAGTGATGGTTTCGATCCTGAGCACGAAGTGACGGTTGAACAGATCAACGGTCTGATTAAAGAACCTTCGGCGATGCAAAAGTATGGTGCGAGCATTAAGAGCGTTGACAGCCAGGCCAACGGCAATGAGGCAGTGATGGCTATCGACGGCAACGCGTCTACGTGCTGGCACACCGAGTGGCAGGGTGTAACGCCGGACTATCCGCACGAGATCGTAATTGAATTTGATGAGCAGATAAAAGTGAGCGGTTTGAAGTATCTGCCGCGTCAGGATATGCGGAACGGCTGGATCAGCGAATATGAAGTTTATGTCAGTTCGGACGGTAGAAACTGGTCAGAGCCAGCAGCAGCGGGTAGTTTTGAAAGAAACGCAGCCCTTAAAACTATCCCATTCGACAAACAATATGACTGTAAATATCTTCGATTTGTCGCTGTCAAAGGAATAGACGGTCAGAAGTTCGCTTCGGTTGGTGAGCTTGAGGTTATTATTGCGAACTGATACCCTTTAGGGTGAATTTTCGCGTTGAATGGATTATATTTCATAAATAAAGACATTGCCCACGCACCCAATCGCTTTTGTCTATGCGGATCGGTGTGATGTTACGGCCGAGCTGTCTTTGATCTGAATTTCGACGGTGAATTGCCGAAGTGTTTTTTGAACGCCTTGCTGAGGTGGAACGGGCTTGAAAAACCAAGCTGGCTGGCAATCTCGGCGACGGTATAGATTCCCAGCCGCAATCGTTCTTTTGCCATCGCAAGGCGCAGGTTGTCATAGAATGTTTTTGGCGATTGGCCGGTTATAGTGCGGAATGTTTTTCGGAAATTCCGTTCGCTCATATTGGCTTCTTCGGCCATTTCGCTTATTGGCCAGCCAAGCGAAAGTTTTTCATACATTCGGTCGATGATGCGGTCGATCTCCTCCTGGTAGGGGCCTTGCTGCTGCTTGCCCTGCCAGTGAGCAATCCATCTGTAGAGCATTTTTGAAAATGTTGCCGATGCAAGCGCACGCTGTTCGAAAGTTTGCCGTCTGAGGTATGCAAATGCCAGCTGGAAGTCATCTCTGTCGTCCGGTTGCAGTGGTACGTCGATCAGTCGGTGTGCGGGGAAATGCATCGGCCCTGACACAATGAACTCGAACCACCAGAAATTCCATTTCGCAGATTTGCAGTTATACCTTTCGAGATGGTCCCATCTGATGATTATCAGCGTCTCTGGTATGACATCGATTACGCCGTAATCTCCAAGATATATCCTGCCGTTGCCGTTAATTGTGTATAGGGCTATCAGTCCTTTGCCCCCTTTGGCGTGAAGTTTTTGCGAGGTGCTTTGCGCGAATTCGTGGTTTATGTCGTAGGATGGGTCGGCGTTGACGTTCCAGATCGTATGCAGTTCAATTCCGCTGGTTTCGGCTGAACCTGATGATGTAGCGAATTCTTCAAACATTTAAAATTCCTGTAAAAGTGCCGAAAAATATATGCTTATTTCCGTTTTATCCATATTAGTATACCTGTATTATGGCTATAATGCAACAAATAATAGTGGCGGCAGGATACCCCTGCCTTAAAAGGATATGCTGTTTTTGTTGTTTTATTGGAGGTTACATGTTGACGAACAGAAATTTTACAGCTTTTACACTTCTAATTCTGGCTTTGGCCTGTTGTTTGGCGTTGGCAGATGGTGGCCTGAAAACACAAGGGCTAAATCGTGTGCTTGTGCAGAATTTTACATCTGAGGCTCAGAGCCGATGTCTTCAAGGGGGCAGCACATGGCGATATCCGGTTAGTGCTGTGTCGACCGATGATGTGGCTGCCGAGGCGAGTCAGAGGTCAGTTGCGTTTGGTGAAAGTGTTGTGTTGAGATTTGTCGGTCTGCAGGAAAAGGCTCTGTATAAGGTACGTGTTGAGTATCTGTCCGACAGCAATGACCGTGTTCAGGCGATGTACGCTGGCGACGTTTTGCTTAAAGACGATATAAAACTTCCCAGGGGCAAAGTGCTTGTCGAAGTTGTCGATTTGCCGGGCAGTGTGATAGCTGACGGCAGGGTCGAGTTGAAGTTTGTTAAAAAAGAAGGCCCCAATGCCGCTGTGGCTTCGGTTGAGTTATGGTCAGACAGCAAGGAACTTTTGCCGGTGATGGACATTACGGCAAGCGGCGATCTTACCGGTACTATTTCAGGTGTAGTGGCCGATGTTAATGCCGATCGCCCGGCAGCGAATACTATTGTATCCGTAAGCTGCAATGAGTTTTCTGCTAAGGTCGTCTCAATGACCGATGACAGAGGCCGATTCAGTGTCGATCTTCCCCAGGGTTGGAGGGATGCCGAACTGTTCAGAGTCATTGCTGGCAAGGATGGTGCTGGCCAGAGTATCTACGTTCCTGTGGAAGAGGTTTTCAAGCCGAGGCTTACTCCTTTGCCGAAGTCCATCGCAGGTGTTGATGCGGTAAAGGTCGATCTTACGGGTGTGTGGAAATTTTTACCGAACTGCGGTGATGATCTTTCCCGTGTTACTAAACAGGTTGCTGAAAAGTGGTATGATATTGAAGTGCCCGGCGAATGGGTAATGCAGGGCTTTGAGGTTGAAAAAGAAATGCCAGGCGGGTATTTCAGGCAATTTAATGTGCCGAAGGACTGGGCCGGCAAACGCGTGAAACTGCGTTGTGACGCGGTTTACAGCGATTCGACCATCTGGGTGAACGGTCAAAAGGCAGGCGGACATAAGGGCGGGATGACTCCTTTTGAGATCGATGTTACGGAGTTTGTAAAGGCGGGGAACAATTCTATCGCTATGACGGTTACGAATGAGTCACTGGCTGACGTGCTTGCAAGCGGGTCGCAGTATGCTGTTCATCAATTGGGCGGGATCAGCAGGAAGCTGTATCTCTTTGCGGTCGAAGAATTGAATATTGCTTCGATGCATGTTGAAACCGTGTTCGATGAAAAATTCGATGATTCGACGATGCGTGTGCTCCTGACGATTGCCAACGAGGGAAGCAGAGATATTAAAAATGCTTCGATTGATTTTGGGCTTCGAAAAAAAGGAAGCCGAAAAAATGAGGATTTGGAAGAAAACAAGTTTAAGCTGCCCCTGATTAAGGCCGGGCAGGAGATCGAGCATGTTGTCGAGATAAGGGTGGACAGTCCGGATAAGTGGGATTGTGAACATCCAAACCTCTATTACCTTACATGCAATCTTAAGAAGAGATTTAAGAGGATTGCAACTGCAACGGTTACAAAACGGTTCGGTTTCAGGCAGGTTGAGATTCGCGGCAACCAGGTATTCGTAAATAATATGCCGGTAAAGCTGCATGGTGTGTGCAGGCATGAAGCACACCCCGCTCGTGGAAGGTCATTGACGCGTGAGCAGTGGCGTGCGGATGCTGAGCTTTTCCGTGCTGCAAACTGCAATTATATCCGTACTTCGCATTATCCGCCCGCTGAGGAGTTTATCGAATATTGCGATGAGCTTGGTCTGTTTGTTGAGCAGGAGGCACCGCTTTGCTGGGTCGGTCACGGAGCAAACGCGACCTGGCAAAAGTGGAACCCGCATAGCTCGGAATACCTTAGAACGATCCTCAAGGCAACGATGGAGATGATCGAGCGTGACCGCAGCCATCCGAGTGTGCTGATCTGGTCGCTTGCGAACGAGTCGCAGTGGGGGCCGAACTTTGTCAAGTCTTTTGAGCTTGCCAATATTGCCGATCCTACCAGGCCAAAGGCGTTCCATGATCAGAGCTGGGGCGGTTACAATAATAACGGCAGTTTCACACAGGTTGCCAATCTTCATTATCCGGGGCCTGGCGGGTTTAAAAATGCGGATAAAGAGAGCAGCGTAAGGCCGCAGCTGTTCGGTGAGTACTGCCATCTTAACGCTTACAACCGTAACGAGTTGTTTACCGATCAGTCGCTGCGTGACGCGTGGGGACGTGGGTTTGAAGTTATGTGGGATGGAATGTATAATACCAAGGGTATGCTGGGTGGTGCACTTTGGTCAGGTATTGACGACAGCTTCTTTTTGCCGGACGGCAGGGTGGTCGGTTATGGTACATGGGGGCCGATTGACGGCTGGAGAAGGCCAAAGCCGGAGTACTGGCACACGAAAAAGATATATTCACCGGTGCGGATAAGAAAAACTACAATCGCAAAGCCTGGGCCGGGGAAACAGATCGAACTGGAGATCGAGAACCGGCATGACTTTACGAACATTAATGAATTGAAGATCGACTGGGCGATAGGTTCAGTAGCAGGGACGGCAAGTTCAGACATCGCGCCGAACAGCAAAGGCAAGCTTGTCATTCCTTATGCGACGGATGATGCTGCGGCAGAGAAACTTATGCTGACGTTTACAAGCCCGCGGGGATTTGAAATTGACCGTTACGCGATCACCATCGGAGATGAAACATCGGCAGGGGACGAATCGAAGACCATTGCGGCCAAGCCGAAAGTTACAAAAGCTGACGGCAGGGTAACTATAGCAGGCGATGGTTTCAGTTATGTATTTGACTCTAAGACAGGCATGATCGTCGAAGGAGTTGTCGGCGGTAAAAAGGTGGTTACGGGCGGCCCGCATTTGCTGGTGCTTGCGTTAAACGGCGCAGGCGGCACACAGATGACCGGAACAGATAATTACGAGCCGTTTACTGATCCGCTTGCAAACTGGCACGAAGCAGCTGTCAGTGTGACCGAGACAGATGCCGCAGTAGTAATCGAAACGACAGGCAAATATGATAAAGCCGAGGGCACTTATTATATCTCGATCACAGGCGATGGAAAAATGACAGCCAAATATGATTTTACATCGCTGGCAGATGTAAATCCGAGGCAGGTTGGTCTTGTGTTCGATCTCGACGGAGGCTGCAGGACGCTTGCATGGAAAAGGCGCGGGCAGTGGAGTGTTTATCCGGACGATCATATCGGAAGGACCGAAGGCGTTGCAAAGGCATTTGTCGGATCGCAGAAGAGTGGGACGGCTGGGCCTAGTTTTGAACCATCGTGGCCTTGGGCACATGACGCCAATAAGATGGGTACGAATGATTTTCGCTCGACCAAAGAAAATATATATTGGGCAACGTTAAGCGATGATGACGGATTAGGCGTAAAGCTTGTTTCCGATGGCAGCGGCAGTGTACGGTGCTGGGTGGACGGGGACAAGGTTCGTGTTCTGGGGGCAAACTATGTAAATCCAGGCGCCGAGAGATTCTACCGCCGTCATGCGAGAATGGAAGACAAGCCGTTGAAAAAAGGCGACAGCGTCAAGGGAAGTGTTGAGCTTTTATTAAATAGTACAGAGGAATTGGAATGATGACAAATAGAGAAAATGTTTTGCGGGCCTTAAGACGAGATAACCCTGAGCGTGTACCGTTTGAGTTTGTTCTGTGCCCTTCGCATATCGAGGAATTCAAGAAACGTACCGGCAGCGATGACTATCAGGAGTATTACGGCTTTCCGATAAGATATATTGAGCTTAATCCTACAAAGCTGCGGACGGATTTTTCGGGATATTATGACAACCTGCCTGCCGATGCGGAGCCTCTCAACTGGAACCCTGAGTGGGGTATCATGGGTGTTGCAGGTTCGACGGCTCATTTCCAGGAGATGCTTCACCCGATGGAAAGGTTTACTTCGGTCGATCAGATCCATGAGTATCCCTGGCCCGATTTCACCGATGATTATCGATGGGAAGGCGTTGCTGACAATGTCGCGTCGATGATCGAGCGTGACCTTGTAACTGTCGCGGCGATGCAGATGACGATCTTTGAGATAGCGTGGTATCTGCGGGGCATGGACAAGTTCATGATGGATATGGTGATGGACCCTGAATTCGCCAATACTCTTATGGATAAGCTGCTTGAGATTCGTATTATCATGGCGCAGAAGTACGCTGCGAGCGGTGTTGATATTCTTATGCTCGGGGACGATGTGTCGACACAGGAGGACATGATGCTTAGTCCGCAGTTGTGGCGTGATACTTTGAAGTGGAGACTTGCTGAGGTCGTAAAGGCGGCAAAAGACGTCAAGCCTGACATTCTAGTTTTCTATCACGGCGACGGAAATCTGCAGAAGATCATTCCCGATCTGGTTGAGATCGGTATCGATATTTTAAATCCGGTCCAGCCTGAGTGCATGGATCCGGCGGAGGTTAAGCATCTTTACGGCGAAAAGATATCTTTCTGGGGTACACTGGGGACGCAGACAACCATGCCTTTTGGCGGTCCAGATGAGGTTAAGCAGGTTTGCAAAGAGTTGATAGAAAAAGTCGGTCCGGGCGGCGGACTGCTGCTTGCTCCGACGCATGTGATCGAGCCTGATGTGCCATGGGAAAATGTTCAGGCGTTTGTTGATGCGGTTGCCGAGTACGGGAATTATAAAAAATAATATCATTTAGCTGATTTTTTACAATTTTTTTTTGTTTAATTTTTGATCGTGCCATTAGTTTGAAAAAGCCCAGAGTATAAGCGGGCAGTTTCAGGTTAATGGCACTGTTTTATTCTCTGGCAATCCATACGACACCTCATTTTTGCCAGAAATGCACGCATTCCATTCTTTTGTCGGCAAGGCCACAAATCTCAATTGGACTACTGCTAAATGCCAATTGTTGGTTTTGGACGGAAGTCCAATTGTCGCCGATCTTATTGATTGGACCAATGGGTCGATGCTCCTGTGGCCGATATAAGCCTCTTTTTAGAAGTGCTTTATGGGTAAGTGATAAAAAATGTTAAGATAGGGGGTTGACTTTTGGTAGGCTGAATTGGTATATTTGGCTTAGTGGCATGAGCCTTTATACTTTTGTTAGTTCCAGCTCTGGCTTGACGGCAATGTGTCACTATTTTGCAGGAACAAGTGTCTGAACGCAATTTAATTGGATGGTATTGACTATGGCAATGGATGAGTTACAGATAACAATAGAACGCAAGCGAGGTGTGGCTCTTTATACACAGATCAAAGAGTCTATTTACGAGGCTATCGCACAGACACCTCACAACCGGCGTATAGTGCTGCCTCCGCAACGTGACCTGGCGACCCGTCTTGGAGTCAGCCGCAATACCGTCAGTATGGCATACGCTGAGTTGGAACGTGAGGGCATAGTCGCTTCTTATGTCGGCAAGGGTACGGTAGTGCTTCGTGGTTTGAACGAGGCTGAAAGTCACAGCCGCCGAATGTTGCTCTCAAAGAACATTAAGCACTCCGTTGAAGAGGCGCTGTCGATGGGTTTTACACTTGATGACTACAGGGATTATGTCGAAGCCTTCCTGAAAGAAAAAGAGGAACAGTTCTGCCATATCCGGCTTGTGTTCGTCGAGTGCAATAACGAGCAGTTGAAATATTTTTCCGAACACCTTGTGCCTGATCCGGGTGTTGCGGTCGTACCTTTGCTGCTTAAGGATATTCGCAGCAAAAGCAAAGAGATCATCGCCGAATTAAAAAATGCCGATTGTGTGGTTACCTCTTTCTATCATAAGGAGGAACTTGAGAATCTTCTGCCGGAGACGGGACCGCCGCTGGTTGGAATATATCTGCAACCTGAAATGCCGACTATTGTTAAGATAGCACGCATCCCGGCAGAGTCATCCATCGGCTTGATAGCTTCTTCAAAACAGTTTCTTGATGAGATGTACAGAAATCTTGAAAAGATGAACATCGATCTCAATCGTGTTCGTGTTTACTTTAAACGTGATAATCCCGAACAGCTCCGTCAATTTATCAGCAGCATCGATGAAGTGATAGTATCACCTTCACGAAAAGAGGAGGTTGGGAGAATGGCTGGCGACAAAGATGTCGTCGAGTTCCTGTTCGCCCCCGATAAAGCATCGATTAACAGTATCCGTGTCGCTTTGCTGGAATTAAGAATGCACGGCTCTAATCCCGAAGAAAGAGAGGTCTAATAAGTATGGCAGCCCAGATCACAGAACTGACATTTTTGGAAAACCTTGCCAGGCGTTTTAATATTCCCGCCCCGGAATATTTGACTGCAGAATCAAGCGGCAACGCTATTAGAAGTGCTCTGAAGCGTTGGCAGGGCAAAGCGGTCATTAAGCCCGATGTGCTTTCCGGCAAACGCGGCAAGGCAGGCGCCCTTAGGGTTGTGACAGACTATGTTGATGCTCAAAAAGAGCTGAAGCGTGTTCAGGGTCTTGACGTGAACGGTCATCTTCCTCGAACTTCGTATATGGTTCAGTTCATCCCTTCGGAGATGGAAGTGTATTCTGCGATAACGTACGATTCCCGCTATCTGGGGCCATCCATCACCATATCGCTAAACGGCGGTATGGATGTTGAGGACATCTCCGAAGACAGAAAGGCTACTATACCTCTTGATATTTTCAAGGGACTTGACGCGTATCAGGCAAGTGAGATGCTTGAAAAACTTGGATGTCCCCGTGGCGTGGTCAGTATTTTGTCGCGAAGTCTTGTCGATCTTTGGGACATGTTCATATCGACCGGTATGCGTATGTGTGAAGTGAACCCGTGGCGTATTACACCTGGGGGCAAGCCATACGCATGTGACTTCAAGGCAATCTTTGACGATTCGAATTTCAAGTTCAAAAATATTGGCTTTGAGCTTCCCGAATACCCGGCCAACAGTACCCTGTTCGAAGAAGAAATGGCTGCGTGGAACGCATCGAGCCATCAGGGTCAGGCCCATGTATCCGATCTTGGCGGCAAAGGCATATTGCCGATACTGTTCGGCGGCGGCGCATCGACGATCATCATCGAAACGCTTTTGCAGAATGGCGGCGATCCGATATTTCTTTCTGACTTTGGCGGCAACCCTCCTTACGAACGCATGTACGGGACCGCTAAGATGTGCCTCGATCATCATCTGGCAAAAGCAAAGCTGCTGTTGATACTCGGAGGCAAGGCAAACAATACTTTTATTGATGTGACATTCAAGGCGATCGCGGACTCTTTGCAGAATTATGTTGACGAACACGGTCCTGTCAATATTCCAGTGGTTATCGGCAGGGGCGGGCCAAGGCTATTGCAGGGACTTCTTACGATGAAAGATACGCTTGACTCGATAGGGATGCCTTATGTTATTTTCGGGCCGGACACACCGGTAACACAGGTTGCTGAATATGCGGCCAGACTAGCTGACAACTGGCAGGAAGTAAAGGTGAAAAAATGAGAGCTAAGAATCTGAGCGACCTGCTAAAGGCAGGTGACCGCGTAGCGGTATCAAATATTACAGGAAGAGAAGCGACCGGAGTAAGTGTCGCTTCACAGCAGTTCTGCGGGAATATCGTCGGCGGCTGGGCGCTTGGCAAAGGCGGTCAAAAGATCGAAGTGCCGGGCAAAGACCCGATACCTGTATTTTCAACCGTAGAAGAATTGATGAAGTCTTTGGACGAGGATAAGCGTCCCAACAAAATGATAGTCTATTCGCCGCCTATGGCAGTGTATGGCGATGTGAAAGAGATCGTTCAGCACGGCAAAGGGACAGTTGAGACGATATTCGTTATTACCGAACATGTATCCATCGAAGTTACGGCCAAGATCGCCGAGATGTGCACCCAGGCAAACATTGATGTTGTCGGCTGCAATTCGCTTGGTATAATAAATGCTCATGACAAAGTACGTGTCGGTGCCGTCGGAGGCGACAGCCCGGCAGAGAGTTTTGCAAAAGGTTCTTCGACGATCATTTCCAACAGCGGCAACATGGTCAACACCATGGCTTCATATCTTATCAGTGCCGGTCTTGGAACAGCTTACGGTGTTTCGACAGGCAAAGATACTCTGATACTCAGTTCCCTGAAGGATATTCTTAAGCTGGCCAACGAAGACGAAGCGAGCAAGCTGATAGTTCTGTATATCGAGCCTGGAGGACTCTATGAAAAAGAGGCGATCGAAATTCTCAAAACCATGAATTCGCCAAAGCCGATGATAACCTACATCACAGGTGATGTTCTTCAAAGTTCCAACCTATCTCTCGGCCACGCAGGAGCTGTTGTTGAGGGCGAAGGTACAAGCGCTTCAGCTAAGATGAGGATGTTTGACGAATATTTTGGGATCCAACCTTTCGATCCTGAAAAGAAATACAGGAAATCTTCCGAGCTTGTCACGCAGTTGAAACGAGGCATCCGTATCAGAACTTTGCATCATCTGCCTGCTGCTGCCAAACTGGTTTGCGACCGTCTTGGGATCGTCCGTGATTTCAGGCCCACGAAACCGCTGTCTCTTAACCCATGGTTTGTAGATTACAAAGGAGCAGGCAAACAACTGCTGTCGAAACTCGTGCTTGATCCCGGTCCTATTCCGGTTCCATATAAATCACAGGCCAAAATGATCGAGAAAGTCAGTCTTGGCGCGAACTATTCGCGAAGGAATATGCGAAACTCCAGCTATGCCTCATCTAACGACGGCAAGCACACACGGCTGTTCGGGAGAATGGTTGAAAATGAAATGCGGACAGGTTCTTTTGTCTCTTCGGTGTTTCTTAGCTGGACCGGGTGGAGTTGCCCGGATTATCAGGTCAATCTGCTGGAGAAGTGTCTTATTGCGTCGCTCAGTAACGGACCTGGAACAATTTCAGCACAGGGAGTAAAGCTTTCGACATCGGCAGGCAACGCACCGAATACCGCGATGATCGCATCACTTGCCTGCATAGGCGACGTACATGGCGGCAACGGTAGAAAGGCAGTCGAATACCTTCTTGGTATATTTAAAGACGCTCCGATCGATGATCCGTTTGGTGAAAATCCAGGTCTGGACCTTCAAAAATTTGCCGATAACGAAGTTGAACTGTTTGCTCAAAGGCGTATGGCCGCTAAAGATGCAGGGATAGATTACAAAAGAATCCCGTGTCTCGGACACCCTGTTTTCAAGAACGATCCGGTCAACTATGACCCCAGAGAGCGAGTGATCTCCGAGTATCTTGAGCAGAAGGGCATCGGCAATATATTCCTCGAATTCTATCACATGATGGCGCACAAGCTCAAAGAGAGGGGCATTGCCCGCAACGTCTGGGCAGTGAATCTCGACGGGGCTATCGCTTCGGTCGTTCTCGGTATTTGCTGGAAAGCCCTGCGGGAAAAACGAATAACTGTAAGAAGGGCATGTGATGTCGCGTTTATGATCTTCGCTCTTGGCAGGGTCGCAGGAGCAGGCGGTGAATTCCTCGATCATCAGGATATGGGATCGCCCATGGACATGCGGATACCGGTTAGCGAGTGTGTATCATTGACCAGGCCAGTTGACTGATAACACAGGGCCGTCTGGCCAGTTTGGGAGACAAATATATACTTTCATATTGTATACCCAGGCCTACTATGGCATAATGTTGCAGCAGTAACATTCGTGGTATTGTCGAGTTTGGGTATATGTATGAAAGTGGATAATATGAGAAGGATTGTTATATTTACAGTATTGATCTTTATGACACTAATTGCATCATCGTGCTGTCTTGATCGTGCCGCTTCAGATAAGCCAGTTACGCATCCTTTCTTGTGCTCTGATTATGGCGGCAATAAGATATGCATCGTGTCTGACGACAGTGAGGTCATCTGGGAACTTGAGGTGCACCGGCCTCAGGATGTATGGCAGCTGCCAAACGGCAACATCATGTTCACTCATCTTCGAGGTGTCAAAGAAGTTACCTGGGACAAAGAACTTATTTGGGAGTATAAGGTAGAAGCTCCAAATGAGGTCCAGTCCTGTCAGCCTCTGGGCAACGGTGATTGTCTTGTTGCTGTATCGGGACCGTGTGAGCTTCTCGAAATACGCCGGGACGGAAGTATCGCCAAGAAAGTCAAACTGGTAACTTCACAGCTAAACCCGCACGCGCAAATGCGGCAGGTAAGAAAGCTGGCCAATGGCAATTATCTTGTGGGGCACGTTTCTGATCTTGTTGCAAGGGAGTATGACACTGACGGCAAAGTTGTCCGTACATTTGAAGATGTCGGTAACTGTTACGGTGGGGTGCGTCTGGCCAACGGTAATACGATTCTTGCGTGTGGTGATGGACACAAACTTGTGGAAGTCGATGGCGATGATAAAGTTGTCTGGCAGCTAAACGAAAATGATCTGCCCGGCAATCCGCTTCGTTTTGTTGCCGGTATTCAGCGACTTCCCAACGGAAATACGGTTGTATGCAACTGGGGCGGTCACGGCCATGTCGGTGAGCAGCCTCAGATATTTGAGGTTACACCGGACAAAAAGGTTGTCTGGCAGGTATTTGACTTTGAAAAGTTCGGTACGATCTCA
>DAOWHR010000113.1 GCA_030641315.1 Anaerohalosphaeraceae bacterium
AGTAATTCCGAACAACGCTCGCCACCTTCGTCTTACCGCGGCTGCTGGCACGAAGTTAGCCGTGACTTCCTCTGGGAATCCTCAACGCATGGAGGTATTAGCTCCAATTGCTTGGTAGTCCCTGACAGTAGTTTACACTCCGAGGAGCTTCATCCTACACGCGGCGTTGCTGCGTCAGACTTTCGTCCATTGCGCAATATTCGTTACTGCAGCCCTCCGTGGAGGTCCGGGCAGTGTCTCAGTCCCGATGTGGCGGGTCAACCTCTCAGTCCCGCTACCCGTCGTCGCCTTGGTGAGCCATTACCTCACCAACTAGCTGATAGGAAATAGGCCGCTCCCACACCGATAAATCTTTGATCATAAACCTTGCGATTTGTGATATCATCCGGTATTACCGCCCCTTTCGGAAGAGTGCAAGCACTCAGACGCTATCCCGGAGTACGGGGTACGTTACCTATTTATTCCTCACCCTTTCGCCACTAACCACTAATAAATTAATGGTCCGTTCGACTTGCATGTCTTAGCCACGCCGCCAGCGTTCGTTCTGAGCCAGGATCAAACTCTTCAATTTGTATCGCTGACTCCGTTCTATATAAATATAAAACAGGGTTCGTCGATTTCTAAAATCAACATAAATTAACTTGCTCACGCAACAAAATTATGCTGATGTCAGCCATAAGCATAGCTTATGACCCACACACCATATTATTGACATCAAGAGCGGCGTGAACTGCCCTTGATGCAACTTTTGTTGCTTCAAGTGGTATTGACTGTTAACTTGTAAAAGAACTATTTTTATCACCTCAGCACAAGACTGAAATAAAGAACGGCCAAGCCTGTAAGTATATAAGTCAAGCTTGCCCGCATTCAAGA
Organism: Anaerohalosphaeraceae bacterium; assembly: GCA_030641315.1. Lineage (GTDB taxonomy): Bacteria > Planctomycetota > Phycisphaerae > Sedimentisphaerales > Anaerohalosphaeraceae > DAOWHR01. Next base: position 874 of record DAOWHR010000113.1, read on the forward strand.
CTTAAGAGTCTACGCTCAAAACAGCGAGCGGTCAATAGAAAAATCAGAAAAAACTTTTTTTCTCAAAACTTTTTTCCTGCACAAAGCTCACTTCCGTGGTGCTGTCGTTGACAGGAGAGAGGGACTATATCGAACTGACCCCGACCAGTCAACACTAAAAAGCAAAAAAACATGTTATTTTTATTTTTCGCTCCTCTAACCTATTAAAAACCGGCATTAATCCGCCTCAAAACCGTCTGTATCCACATTAGTATATCGCATTCTGTGAGCCTCTAATACCACTTTACCACATTTACTCCCCGTGATGAATTGCCATATTAAAAGTTAGCACTCAAGTGGAATTTTCCAATCAAATATATTATAATAAAGTAAAAAAAACGCAGCCAAATAACGAGAATTACTCCCAAAAGCTCTGCTGCTGCATCAATATTTGCTGTCTTAACTATTCGTGGTATATCCATATTTCTAACCATTATTATTGTTTCACCACTGTGTTTCATCAAAAACCGCTACTAAAAAATTAGAATTTGGTATAAAATATTACACTTGATGTAACGTTTTCGGATGGGACTGTGTATAATCCATTGAGTACTCGTGTTGATAATTAATGGAAATTTAACTGTATTTTTTAAAAAAGGATGTAGAAATGAAGAAATCAGCCCCCCTCCTGATTATTGTGCTAATTGCCTCAATCGCTTTCAGTGCCCCGGTCAATCATAAGCAGATCAGCGGCACTGCTAATTGGGTATTTCATCTGGATGTCCAGCAGTTTCTTGCTTCCGATCTAGGAGGTTTGATCACCCAGGAATTGACAAATAAAGGCGTTGACGAGAAACTTAACGCCCTTAAAGAGCTTTTCGGCTCAAACCCCCTCCGCGATATTCACAACATAACGCTGTACGGACCCGACAGCAACGAGTTGAACGCAGTCGCCGTTGTTTCCGGCAGTTTCAGCAAAGAAAAACTACTGAGCCTTCTTGCACTGAACGATACTTACAAAAAAGAAACTTACGGCAAATACACACTGCACAACTGGACAGATGACAAGCAGGGCAAACCACAGGTTGGAGTTTTCGCGTCAGACAACACTATCGTAATCTCACAAAGCAGGTCAATCGTCGAACATACACTTGATGTACTCGACGACAAAGCCGACAATATTTCGAGCACTGATAAATTAACGCAATTAGATTCAACCCCGAAAGGTACGATCATCGTTGCAGCCGCACAGGAGATCGGAACTCTTGCTGGTGACAACCCCCAAGCAGCTATGTTTAAGCATACAAATATGATGGCTCTGGTTGTAGCAGAAAAAACAGGCGACTTGAAGATATCACTCAACCTTCAGGCAAAGGACACCGAAACCGCCACCCAACTACAGCAGATGGCACAGGGCATTATGGCTATGGCAAGCCTGAAGGCAAACGGCATCGATGGGGCAGCGGAACTGTTAAAAGCTATTAAGATCACTTCCGAAGATACTAATGTCGCCTTCAATTTCAGTTACCCTTCCAGGCAGCTTTTTGAACTCATCAAAAAACATTCGGACAACGTTAAAATAAATATCGACATAGATAACTCAACTGAAGAAGAATCCAAATAGTAATTGCTGATTTAAACAACTTGCAATACGGAATCGATCACAAACTCAGAGACTGACAAGATTATAAATAATGAACGATTGCATCACAAAACTGACCAACCAGGCACTCGCTGCCAGATCCGAAAAAGGGCAAAAGGAGTCCTTTGAAGAGATCGTAAGGCGATTCTCTTCAAAGCTCCTTAACTTTGTGATCGCCAAAAACATCCCAACCCATGACGCCGAAGACATCGTCCAGGAAACCTTTATTAGCGCATGGTCGCATATCGACAGCTACAACCCGAAATATCAACTCAGCACATGGCTGTTCTCTATCGCATATAACAAAACTGTCAATCTCTTTCGGAACGCGCGTTATAATAAAACTCAACCGATGCCAGAAAACATACCATCGGAACAACCTCTTAAGAACGATTGCCTCGAATACACTGAAGATATTTGGAAACATGTCGCTAATCTTAACAAGGATCACCATGATGTGCTGTGGTTGAAATACAAAGAAGATATGTCAACCAAAGACATCGCTGCCGTCATGCATAAGAGCCAGACGAACATCCGTGTTATGCTTCACCGTGCAAGAATGATCCTTGCCAAAAAGATCATAGCAGATACTGCACTAAGCCGGCAACTTCCGGGTTATATGACCCGTCACAACGCAAAGGGAGATACAAAATGCTTTGCAAACTGAATAAACTTTTAATCTTAAAGGCCATCGATAATGGCAAAGTTCCGAGCAAACGTCTGGCCGCTCACATGGCTCGTTGCGACAGTTGCGCTGCTTATTATCAACTAAGCAGGTCAATAGATGCTAAGCTAAAGCGATCGGCATCTGCCCCGCAAGCGTCCGTAACCGATCTGAACAATCGCATCATTGCCGCCCTGCCGCCCCGGCAGCAATCGCACACGAATAACGCAACCTCATTTACCGACCTCATAAAAAAAATTACAACTGTGCCAAGGTTGGCGACACTTGCAGTTTGTATAATTATTATCGCAGGCGTTTCGTTACAGATCAAACAGCATAGAAAAATGGAGCAATACACCCAGGCTCAGGCTGCGATCCAGTCTTTGAGTGATATTTTTGCATCCGTATCCCAGGAGCAGAAGCCTGTCATGGCAAGACTGACACAGGAACCCTACACACAGGAAATTAACAATATCACAGCGGATGCTGAAAAAACAGTAATTTTTCTCGCTTCGTGTGTTGGCATGAGATTGCCAGGATCACTCAATCCTTCAGGCTTATAAAGCCGTCCTTTTGGTGGTCCCCAAATATTACTCGTGCAAAGTTCAAGGTAACTGTGTAAAATAGCACCATGTTTAAGAACGAAAAAGCCTTCACGATGATAGGCATACTGGTTGTACTGATCATCATCATAATGATGTTTACACTGGACCTTAAACGCGTATTCAATGCTGACATCAAAACATCCAAAGACCCCCTCAGCGTAAAACCATGGCACAACGAGGACCTTATCGTGCCCGACGGCAAAAGCGTTAAACAGCCAAATCCGTCTCAGCACCAGCTAAGAGAAACTCTTGTCCTCGCCGCTGAAGTCACAATAGACCGCGACAAACGTGGCGTACTGCAAATATCCTTCACACCCGACTGCCGCATCAAATGCCTGTGGACCTGCCTCTACGCCCATTCAGGACGTCAATACACATATACAGCGACAGCAGCAGGCAACATCGTTAGCGACAGGATATTCAAACAAAACGAGGCCGAAGATCGATCAAAACTCTACATGATCGCAAAGGGAATCTGCACAAAAAAAACCTTCCGCGATCAGAAGATGACGGAGCTAACAGAAAAGCAGGCCACGACAATATACATTACAGGCTTTCTTTGCACAGACGAATCAGCTATGGGGATGATCACCCTGACAACGGACAATAAGGCCTGCGTCACTTATGACTGGAAAACCAGATAGAGTATTGCGGTCCGTGATAAAAAAACAGCCAGTCACTTAGCAAACCAGGACAAATACTCTGGAATGCAGCAAGTAACCGGCTGTTGAAATCTGAGAAAAACTACAGTCCCATCAATTCCCTTATCTCGCCGTCTGCAATTAGACGGTCGTAAACACGAACATCGTCAATTTGGCCGCCAAAGAAATCGCCAACTGCCATACCAGCATCGTATTCCTGTCCAAATGAGAGCAGATCGTCAGCCTCTATGGATGTTGTCGTGGAGTAGACATATTCTAATTCGCCGTCAATGAAGACAAGTCCTTCATTTTTGGAATCGCAGAGCATGTATACCACATGATGCCATGAGCCGTCAAACGCTGTCACGCCCGTACTTAGCCATCCGTTATCATATACCGCCAGATCAGCCATTGATGCCTTTTGGCCGATCAGGATGCGATTGCCGTCCCCGTTGGCCGTATTGAAAGAGCAGACAAACTTGTTCGCATCGGTAACATCGGACTTGATCCACATAGCAATTGAAATATCCATGCCCGCAACGGCTCCACACAGAGAGTCCGCCCTGAGATAGTCATCAACACCGTCAAACGACATAGCACCGGAACCGACTTTATATTCTCCGCCAACCGTTGTAACATGTGCACCGTTGATAAGCGTTGCGTCATTGCCGCCTGTCTGGTCACTGCCGTCAACATCGAACGGCCAATGCGAGACAAGCCCTCCGTAACCATAATCTATCATCCACATGCTCGCAAAAGCACCGTAGTCATTCATATCCACAGAACCGTCGCCCGTCAGATCCGCTCCGCCGCAAAGCGGAATATCAACGCATCCTTCATCAAGCCAGTGACCGGCAAAACCGACCATATCCTCATTACCAAGTTCCCCTGTAAGAGTATTTAACACGGTAATCACCAACTCTGCATCGTTAGGTATTCCACCGGAATCTGCCGCACTCACCACAAAATAATTGGTCCCGACATCACCGTTGGACGGAACGCCTCCAAGTAGCCCCTCACTGCTGACAGAAAGCCAGTCAGGCCCTGCAAGCTTGGCAAACGTAACCTCGCCGCCATCACGGGCTTGAGCCTTGCCTCCAAGGGTCGCACCATACCGCATACCTTCATAAGCATCGTAAATTACCAAAGGATCACTTTCAAAAGAAGGCCCCCAAAC
>DAOWHR010000094.1 GCA_030641315.1 Anaerohalosphaeraceae bacterium
AATATTGCTGCGTACTCTTCTTTGCCAGCCTTGTCCTCTCGACGGCATAAAGCGGAGCAGAAAAAATTAAAGTGCTCTAAAAGCTTACTTTGAGTTAAATTATCCTGCATTGTTATCCCTGCGCTCGCGCTTCGGGCAGTTGGAGAATTCATAATTTTACATTTTTTTTACTATATTGCCTTGACAGGTACCTTGTATTGCTATATAGTATAATACATGAGTGATAGATTTTTTGACAATTGGGCGACACAACTGCGTAAGGGTATGCTTGAGTTTTGTATTTTGCGAGCGATCCGGGGGACGAGTTTGTATGGTTACGAGATCGTGCGGATTCTGCGTGATATCGAAGGGCTGGTGATCAGCGAGGGGACCATCTACCCGATACTGAGCCGGCTGAAGAAGGAAGGTTTCGTGCAGACAACCATCAAGGAATCATCTGAGGGGCCTCCTCGTAAATACTATGAGATGACGGACAAAGGTGAAAAGATTCTTGGGGATATGGACAGCTACTGGCAAACGATCAATAAAGGATGCAACAAGCTCATATAAAGGAGAAGCAATGAAAGAACTATCTGAAAACGCGAAACAGCGGCTGGACAAATACATCAACGAGGTAAAGTTTTCTCTTAAGGGCTGCAAGTCGGTCGATCCGGACGATATTATCGCAGACATTTATGAACACATCGATGGGGAACTGGCAGAGATAGATGAGCCGGTTTGTATTGACGGCATTGAAGCTGTTTTGAAGAAGCTTGGCAGTCCAAGCCAGTGGGTCGCTGACGAAGATATTTCATGGTGGAGAACTGTTGTAATACGATTGCAAAATGGACCTGAGGACTGGCGACTTGCATATATGTCATTTGCAGCATTGGTTGTGTCGATCCTTTTTGGCGGAAGCATGGTAACCGTAGCATTGATACCGGTCAGCTTTATTCTGTCCAGGGCTGCGCTATCAAATATTAATAACATCAATGATCTTGGCGCCCAGAGATGGCTGATATATCCGTCATTGTTCATTGTTTACGCGTTCGCAGGTTTCTGGCTATTAGCGTGGCCGTTCTGTGCACTGTTCTTCGGATTGGCACCAGCGTTGTTACGTGCTGATATCCATGCCATTGCCATTACATGGAATTATGAGATGCCTTACTGGTGGGTATCACTTGTTTTAACTTGCGCAGGTACCAGCCTTTGGCTGTTGTTGGTCGGAGTGCTATACAAGGCAAAGCCTGTAATCTTTGAGTTTTGTTTTAGTCCATTTCTTAATAACATTAAAAACAAATGGGTCAATATTTACATCACGATTACTTTGCTGATGACAATATTGTTTTCGGTCATATGTGTATTGATGGTAAGGCATGAGGGGTGGCATGACTTTGTACGCATAATTGGTGGATAATGTTCCATTTTGCTATTGGAACAATGATCACTTCAGTTTACAAGCTTTCGATCATTCGTATGATTCTTTTTGCTGATGAAGATTTTGCTGCGTTTTGAATTGTTTGCCAGTCGGTGTTGGGTGTTTTAATTAGGATGGTTGATTTTTGGCTGGCTATTGCTGCGGGGGGGTTGGCTACTATCATGTCGAGTTTTTTTGTTTTTAGTTTTTTCTCTGCGTTTTGGCGGAGGTTTTTGTCTTCGAGGGCGAAGCCTACTATCAACTGACTGGTTTTATTTTTGGATGCCCATTTTAGGATGTCTTTGGTTGGTTTGAGGTCGATGGCCATTGCTGCGTTTTGCTTTTTTATCTTTGTTTTTGACGGTTTTGCTATTGTGTAGTCTGAGACGGCGGCGGCCATTATGAGGCAGTCGCATTTGTCGAAGTTTTCTTTTACCGCTTTGAACATATCCGCGGCGGTGACTACATCTATGATCATTGCACCAGTTGGTTTTCTAAGTGCGGTCGGGCAGGTTATCAGTGTTACGTTGTGGGCTGCTTTGAGGGCAGCGCGAGCGAGTGCGTAGCCCATTTTGCCTGTGCTTGCGTTTGAGATGTATCGGACGGGGTCGATGTATTCGCGTGTTCCGCCTGCTGTTATGAGGATACGCATCTTAAGATTCAACTCCCAAACAATGATTGACAGTGCTCAAGACAAATCCTAAGCACTAAATCCGAAATCCTAAACAAATAATAAACTCAAAAACCAAAATGCTCAAAACGTTTCTGACTACGTCAGAATGAGGTTTTGTGATGTTGTCCAAAGATAGTATAATATGTTTTGTGTTCCAATATATGATTTTGTATTTGAGAGCTTTCGCCCTCCCTGACGGTCAGGCCTCTAACATGATGAAAACGCATTTTAAATATTGCCTGCGATTTGTTCGATGGCTTTTATGATGTCGGCTGGTTCGGACATTCTGCCGGGGCCGGTTGTTCCGCATGCGAGTCTGCCTGATTCGGGGCCGACAAACGAAAAGTTCATGGTTTCTTTAAGGGTGTTAATGTTCTTTTGCACCATGGGATTTGAGTACATGTTGGTGTTCATGGCTGGTGCGATGAGGACGGGTTTGTTCCAACAAGCGCAGAGGGTTGCGCTGAGCAAATCGTCACAGATGCCGGATGCGACTTTGCCGATGATGTTGGCTGTTGCGGGGGCGACTACGATGATGTCTGCCTGAGTTGCAAGGCTGATGTGGCCGATCTTAAAATCTTCTGGAGTGTTCCACATGGTGCAGAAGACGGGCTGATCGGTAACGGCTTCAAAGCTTTTCGGGCCGATGAACTTACACGCACTTTCGGTCATTACAGTCCTGACGGACGCGCCGCAGGCGGTAAGCCTGCTGGCCAGATCGACAGCTTTGTACGCTGCGATGCCTCCGGTTACTCCAAGCAGAATATTTCGGTCAGTAAGTACTGAATCCATCGCGGATTCTCCTGCTAATCGTTTAGAGAGTCGGCATTTTCGGCTTGTCAGGCTTCGGATCAGTATCGATAACAATCTTATCCTGTTTGATCTCTTCGACAACGATCTCCATAGTGGTCATCCCTTCGATATCTTCGATCAACGGGCGTGATCCATGCATGATCTCGAGCATTCTCTTTTGAATCATTGCCGAAAGTTTGAACCTTCCACCAACCTTGTGAACCAAATCCATGCTTTTAAGTTCTTCTAACATATTTACTCTCCGGTCTTTGCATTTATAATTTGTATGATCTCTTCGACCGCATGGTCCAGTTTGTCGTTTGTTACCATGTGGTCATAGTGCTGCCTTGCCTGGGCAGTTTCATTACTTGCGTGGCCAAGCCTCTTATTGGCGGTTGCATCATCTTCTCCTCTGCCTCTGTTTTCTATTCTTTCTTTGAGGTCTCCATGCCGGGGGGGCAGTATAAAGATCAGCACAGCATCGGTGTATATTTTTTTGGCGGCCAAAGCTCCCTGTACATCTATCTCCAGCAGTACGATTCTGTTCCGATCGAGTGCCTGTTTGACTTCGGGCCACGGAGTTCCGTAAAGATTTCCGAAGACTTCGGCGTGTTCGAGGAATTCTCCGTTTTTGAGTCTTGCGTCAAATTTTTCTCTAGTCAGAAAAATATATTCTCTGCCATCGAGTTCACCTTCTCCGATCAGTCTTGTTGTTGCGGAGACACTTAGCCAGGCGCCTGTTTTTTCGACGATTTGTTTACATATAGTGCTCTTGCCTACCCCTGAAGGTCCGCTGATGACAATTAGCCTGCTATTATTATTCTGGTTTTGTGTCATGTTAATATATTATTCTACGTTTTGAACCTGTTCCTTGATCCTGTCGATGGCGCACTTGATGTCGATAACATGGCCGCTGATCTCAGTGTCACAGGCTTTGCTTGCTATTGTGTTTGCCTCTCTGAGCATTTCCTGGCTGATAAAGTCGAGCTTTCTTCCGACGTTTTCGTCACCGTTACAGTGTAACTCGAACTGTTCGATATGGCATAGAAGCCTTGTCAGTTCTTCGGCGATATCGCTGCGTTCGGCAAAGATGGCGACTTCACGGGCAAGCTGTTCTTCGTCGATACTTAACTGTGCCCCACTGAGCATATCGTCAACCCTGCTCTTTAGTTTGTCATGGTATCTATTAACGACGTCAGAGACCCGTGAACCTATCAGGTTGAGCCTGTCCCTCATTTCGGCACAATTATCCAGAAGGTCCTTTGCCAGCGCCTTGCCTTCCTGGGCCCGCATAAGTTTGAGTTTTTCGACAGCCGCAGAAGCGGTGTTGAGTATCATTTTTTCTATCTCTTCGGCCTGCTGGTCGCCTGGAATGATCGGCTGAACTACGCCTGGCAGTGTTACTAAGCCTGCCAGGTCTATCTTTGCCTTAATACCGGCCTGGTCAGCGACGGATTTGAGCTTATTAATGTAGTCAACAAGGACGTTTTCGTTTAAATCGTACACGCCCTGGATCGAATTGTTCTGCATCCTGACAGAAAAATTCACCGTACCGCGGAAAATATTATCTCGCAGGAACTTTTCCAGCGTATCGCCAAGAAAGGCGATGCCGTCCGGCAATCTCAGATGTGTTTTCAGGTGCCTGTTGTTTACCGTTCTGACCTCGATAGTGTATGCAAACCCATCGATATCTACAGCTGCCTCACCGTAACCCGTCATACTTTTTATCATAACGCGCCTTTTCTATTGGCTACAAGGTGACGATAATTTACTCAGTTACCGGATTATCAGTTGTGCCGGGAATATCTTCAGCTTTAACGGGAACTTCTGTCGGCTGGGCATCTGTTCCGGGAAGAGCATCGGCTGCATCAGGAGCTTTTGTCGGGTCGGCTGGGGATACATCACCTATCGGCTGGGTAGCTGGGGCAGCAGGTGTTGTTGTTTCATCGCCGTATTTGGTCTCAAGCGGCCTGTAATACTTACCCAGTATGATCGCCAGAATGAAAAACAGTACGACCAGCGATATGGTAACCCATGTCAGGAAGTCCCCTGTTTTGGTTCCGAGCAGTCCTGCTCCGCCGCCTGCTCCTCCAAAAGCGCCGCTAAGTCCGCCGCCTTTGCCCTTCTGGACAAGTACGATAAGAATCAGCACTAATGCAGTGAGAACCCATACAACAGCCAAAAAACCCATAAAAAACGACACTTCTGCAATCATTGGAAAGTTGGTCATATCATTACCTCTTCAAATTCAAAATATATCAGCGTTACTTTCTTAAGCAACGGTTTTAATCATAGCCGCAAAATCTTCTACTTTCAAGGCAGCGCCGCCTACGAGAAGTCCGTCAACATCCGGGTTTGCCATAAGCTCCGCGGTGTTTCCAGGCTTTGCTGAGCCGCCGTACTGAATCCTTACCTGATCGGCGGTTGTCTGGTCGTACATTTCTGCCAGCAGTGCCCTGATCATAGCGTGCACTTCCTGTGCCTGGTCGGCTGTAGCTGTTTTGCCAGTTCCGATGGCCCAGACAGGTTCGTAAGCGATCGTTACGGCGAGCATTTTTTCAGCGGTGACGCCGGCGAGTCCTTTTTTAATCTGTTGGGTAACCACTTCTGTTGTCTTTTCGGCTTCTCTTTCCTCAAGCAGTTCGCCCACACAAAGTATCGGAAGCAGTCCGCCAGTAATCGCAGCGGTAACTTTCTTATTTATCAGTTCATCAGTTTCGCCGATGACGTGACGTCTTTCGGAATGGCCGATAATGGCATAGGTGCAGCAGACGTCTTTGAGCATTGCACAGCTCAGTTCGCCTGTGAAAGCTCCGTTGCCTTCGAAGTACACATTCTGCGATCCAAGCGCGACGTTCGATGAGCTAAGCTCTGTTGCTACGGCTTGCAGATATACTGAAGGCGGGCAAACCGCGACGTCTACAGTATCAACACTTTTGAGTTGTTCTGCCAGCCCGGCAGCAAGGGCCTTTGCACCGGCACAATCCATGTTCATTTTCCAATTACCCGCGATGAACGGCTTTCTCATTTGAATACTCCTATAATCTCAATTTACACCGATCCGAATGGCCGGCTTGTTATCAGTGGTTTACTAAATCAATTCTGTATTTTTCGGAAAACTGCCTAGAACGGACAGTTGTAAACAATGTTTTTTCGCTTCAGCAAGTGCGTCAATAACCCTTTGATCCTGTCTGTGCCCGAACAAGTCAACAAAGAAATAATACTCCCATTCTCTTTTCTTACTCGGTCTGGATTCGATATTTGCCAGATTCGTGCCATATCTTCTGAACACCTCCAGGACATCCACCAAAGCACCGGCTTTGTGAGAAGTACTAAACAACATCGATGTTTTATCATCGCCGGTCGGCTTTGCATCGATCTTACTTATTACAAGAAAACGCGTGACATTGTTGGAGATATCCTCGATGTTTTCGCAAATAACTTTTAGACCGTATAACTCAGCAGCAACAGTTGATCCCAAGGCGGCAGTATATGGTTTTTCCGCTGCCATCTGTGCGGCGCGAGCTGATGAGGCGACTGGTATTGTTTTTGCCTCATCGAAAGTTGCACTAAGCCAGTTACGACACTGAGCGAAAATTTCCGGCTTGGAATAAACTTCCTGTATCTCATCGAGTTTGCAGTTTGCAAGTAAGTTATGGTGGATAGCCATATAGACTTCCGCACAGATCATAGCATCGGATTCGACAAATGCGTCAAGTGTCTCACTAATTCCGCCGCCAGCCGAGTTTTCGACAGGGACGATCCCAAGATCACAATGTCCGTGGCTAACTTCTGTGAATATTGCTCGAATATCCGTAACCGCTTCATATTCAACGCTTTGGCCGAATTTGAGCATTGCAGCGGCATGGCTGAAACTTCCCTGCGGGCCCAGGTATGCGATGCGTAAGGGTCTTTCAAGAAAGAATGAACCGCTCATCATCTCACGCCAGATAGCGATGAGTGTTTTGTCGGGCAGGGGGCCTTCGTTGGCCTTACATATCTTACTGAAAACGGCCTTTTCTCGGTCAGGAGCGTATATTTGTCCGCCTGTTACGCCTTTTACCCTGCCGACTTCGACAACGACCTGCGCACGTTCGTTGAGCAACTCTACGAGTTTGTTATCAATGCTGTCTATCTTTTTCCTGAGTTCTTCGATGGGCATAGCCACTCCGGCAAGGACCAATTCTATTCATTCATTGTAAAATACGCGCAGTAATACCGCATATTAGAACCAACTCATTTACCATAAATAATATACTTAGTCAATTAAAATGACGCTATATTTGCAATTTACATCGGCGAAGGCTACTATATAACAGCCAATGGGCCATAATCAAGGGAACCTCTAGTACTGTGTCCGTGATAAAATTCAGGATCAGCTTGCTGCAATCAGCCATCCGCTATGTTCGTCTGCATCGACAATGCTTCAACATTGTCTGTTTCGATGGCCTTGCGGCTGACTAATTGAGCTGACGCTGAGTCCAGAAATTTACAGCGGACAAAGCACCAGGTATCAAAGGGCGGACCGTTGTGTGAAACACTACAATATGTTATTTTTAAAACCAGGCTTGGTTACTTCGGTATTTATGGTACTGAAAACGGCGTTTTTCGTTCGTCGTTGCCGATGGCGACACCTGACGCGGCAGTTGCATGGCTATTGGATGGGACAAACGAAGCCCGATGCAACCAAAAGCTGCTATTGCCGCTTCAGGACAAGGTGAAAGACTATTTTTCAGGGCTGAAAACTGACTTTTCAGAGTATTTGCCGACCTTTGCATATTCCAGGGCCAATGCCTGGCCATCAAGCCGATTCGCATGTGATGTATTGAAAGCCTGCGCGAATATCGGGTATGGCGAGAGGTTATCGTATGGTGAACTGGCCAAAATGTCTGGGCATCCAAAAGCTGGTCGGGCAGTCGGTAACATTCTGGGGAAAAACAACTTACCGCTGATAATCCCATGCCACAGGGTTATACGATCCGATGGAAGCGTTGGTGGGTTTATGCAAAACGCAGTGGGAGGTGCAAAGCTCAAACAAAAGATGCTGAACCTGGAAAGTATATGATAAACTCGTGATCAGATATGCCTAGTGCTGTGTAGATATTTTTTTTACAATATAATGTAAAATATATTTTACATTTAGTAAATAAAACTATACTATATGTATGGTCAGTTTAACTTTGTTATTAATTCTCATTTTAAGGAAGGACGATATGAGCAAGCTGGAAAGAAATTCGTGTATTGAGTTAGCGAGCGTAACGATATCTGTTCCAATTTTTACACTTATGATGCATTATATAGCAAGAGAGAATGCTAAAGGCCTGGTCTTTATCCTCATCACTGTTGTTATTGTAGGAATAACATTATTCGCGTGTACATTAGCTGAAAAGAAGGTCATTGAAAGATATGACGAACGTGAGAAAAAGATAAAGTTTAAAACATTCAGATGGTCGGCCTATGTCTTTGTCGGCTATGTGATGCTAATGAGCTTTGGAGCTTTTTTTACTGTCGGCGGCGCTGGGACGATCGAAGTTGTACACTTACCAATCTTTTTCGTGGTGGGCTGTTTCATCGCTCAGCTTGCGCAAACCGCAATGACTATCATACTTTGTAACACAGGAGCCGATGATGAGTAGCGGAGAAATCCTAAACAATATAAGGCGGCTTCGCTTTAATAACGGGGAGATGACCCAGGAGCAGCTTGCGGGTAAATGCAGTGTGACACGTCAGACTATAATCGCAATCGAAAAGGGCAATTACTCACCATCACTGACGCTTGCTTTCAAGATAGCAAAAGCGTTTGGTGTGGGAGTGGAAGACGTTTTTGAATTTATGGACTGATACTCCTGATCGTTTTATCCGCCGTATTTGCCGAACCATGCTCTTTGGTCGAAGGTTTTCTTTTCGGGCTGGGCTTTTTGCTGGGCAGGGACGCCTATGGGCAGAATGACGCGGATGACTTTGTCATCGGGGACCGAAAGCATCTGTGCGATTGTTTGTGCGTGAGCGTTTACTCTGAGCCAGCCATCGACCCATACGCTTGCGTAGCCGAGGGATGTTATTGCCAGGAGCATATTTTCTACTGCTGCGGCGCAGTCCTCGATCTGGAAGCTGTGGCCTTCGTATATCGCCTCGGCTTCTTTGTCGACGATACAGACAATGAATGCTTTGGCCTGGCAAACCGCCTTGTTGGAAGCGTGGAGAGAGCCTATTTTTGCGCAAGTATCGGGGTCATCGACGATTACGAAGTTTGTGGTCTGCTCGTTCTTGCCGGATGGGGCCTTTAGGGCAGCGTTGAGTATCTTGGTCAGGTCTTCACGGCTGACGGGGGCGTCTGTATAGTCAAACCTGTAACTGTGTCTTTTTGCGAACGCTTCAAATAATTCCATGATTCACCTCAATTCAAAGTATTATTATTTCCGCCAAAAGAATAACCAAAAGAAAAGGAATTATCAAAGGTTTTTCCACGGCTGGTAATTTAGATTTGAGATTAATCCAATTTGATTTATAATGCTGTTATAATATAAATATCCTATGAGCAGCATAGCCGCAACCAAAAAGCAACCACGGATTTCGCGGATTATGCCGATATAGTTTATGGCTATCCGGAGATCAGCAAGAGCATGGGATTGTGGATTGAAGGCAGCCTGGCATTGGCGGTGTTTGATAATCTATATAAACTGAACTTTTAGTACGAGAGATCATAATATGAAAGTTAATACAAAAGGATCTTCTGAAGATCTCATTTCAAAATGCAGTTCGTGTGAGTATTGCATTTACGAGGATATTCTTCGGCCGGAACAGCGAAAGATAAATGTGCTCGATCTTAATATTCCTGAAAATCATGTACATAGAATCACGATCGAGCAACTATGCGGGAGGCACTATGACGAAGTCTGTCACATGAAATATGCCGCAATGCGAGCGTTTTGTGATAACCGTACAGCGATCCAGTTGGGGGTTGTTAAAAATTATGTCTGGGACCTTGGAAAAAAACATAAAAAGAAAGTCGATTTCAACCTGGCACTGACGAACTGGGCAAAGAGTCAGGAACTGGGACGAGGGATGGAGGAAAGCTACGCGAAAAGGTTCGATGAAATATGGAAAAGGGGGCTTCGAGCCATAAATAATATTGGAACAACCAAGGAAAAACAAATCCTGACGGCTGACTATATCTATGAAATAGTTATGGCAAAGCCGCAAACTTATGAAAACGCTTTAGCTCTTTTAGATTTGCTGATAACTGAGCATAAGGAAAGAGACGCGATTTGAGGATATGGATTGGAATAGATGCCTGACCTTTAAATTTATCTAGAGGAAGGCCAAGAAAAGGTACCAGACACTGCTGTGAGATTAATGTTGTTGAAAAACCGAACCTTTTTTGTTAGTCCCTTTTGCATGGCCATCCCTTTCTGTTGTTTTTTCGGTAGTATAACCGAAATTCAGATGGCCTGCATGTTATCTAATTATTTTCGGATCAGAAAAGAGCTTAGCAAGGAAGCTGCACAAGCCGTGCTTGGACATAGCGATTCGGAAATGACAGAGCATTACAGCAGAGAGGGAAGGGCGGCATTGGCAAGGGAATCTGTGTTAAAAATCGGCTAAATTTGTTTTAAGACTTAACCAGAGGAACTTTTTTTGAAATAATAGCCAAATATAAAACCAAATGAACTGCCTAGGAATGTGGTTAGAACCGCAATAACTTCCAAAACATTGAGGGGGCGAAGGATTGTTTCACACTCGGCTTCTTTTAACTTGATAAGCTGATTAACGATCAGGAAATTATAGAGCATGGCCGCCACAATGGCAATGGCTATTACTGTAATCCCACCCTTAAGTAATATGAGCGATAACTCCTTTCTGGTGCTTTCATTTGCTTTTTCATGCTCAATTTTAGCTTCGCTCTCCTTAGCCTTGTTAAGAGAACCAAGAGTACCATCGAAATGTTTTCTGATCGCAGTTTCTTGCTGGCTTGGAGTTCCGTCCTGTGGGTGGTTGTCGAAGTAGGTGACTATCCTTTCGTGAAGCTTGATGTGAGTTCCCTCTTGGGCATCCGCACTCGCATAGAGATCTGTGATGTCTTTATGCGGCGGAGGAGTGGTGGGTGGTAGTGGAGAGGCGTTCTTTAAGATATCTTCCATGGAATTGATTCGTTGTTCCAGCTTATCCAACTTTTCTTGCTCATTGGGCTTTTCTGGACCAACCAACTTCTCTTGCTCGTTGGGTAAAGAAGAATCGCCTACAGATTCTTCATCAGCAGGCGATTCTTCAATTCTATTATCTTCATTGTCTTGTGAATTTGTCATTTAGACCGCATCCTCTGGCTGCAATAACTTACTCAATAGGTATATGCGTCCCTTATGATACCCAATATTCATACAAGTCAAATAAAACCGATGTCTGTGACATCAAGCCATCAATTGTTTTTTGTAATTGCGCAATTCTTGTCCCCAATGACTCCTTGACGTCTGGGTCTGTAATACTTTCGGCTACATGCGTCATTTCTTTAGACTCACGGATTAAATCCTTAGTGAGCTTCAAATATTCCAGAATTGTTTTTCTATATTCTTCTCTTTTTTCTCCATGGCTACTACCTAATGGGAGACTAAGAGGTCTAATATTTTCTTGTAATGCATTACTCATAATTATGTCCTCTATTTTGTAATCTCCTTAACTTTATATTCCCATTATATTTAAGTATCGGCGAGGAAACACGCCAAACTTTAGCATCTTATTTGTTTACAAGCCCCCCATGTTTGCCACAAAAGCCCATAATGATAACGTTTTTTTGCTCATTTGCAACCCTCATTCCTAATTAATTATACAAAAAAAGAAATAAGAATGTTAAAAAATCTGCCAAATATTGAAGTCTTTTTATTAATGGTAAGTGATACAAATTAAATAACAAACAACCTCGATGGCTAAGTCTATGCCCATGAAAGACTTACGTTGACATTGTTATTCAACTACTACCGTACAATAACGTTGCGGCGGAGTCAAGTCAAGTAATTTTGTTTTTTTTTTTAAAACATCAAATAGACCTTGTTCGGCTTTACTACCTCCGCTTAGTGCTTCTTATAATAATGTGTTTATCAGTACTGCTAATGTAATTTGTTTCTCCTTTCACCCTGCCCGATTAACCAAAGCGCCGCACCCAGGGAATAATTAGATAACATGCAGGCCATCTTGATTTCGGTTATATTTCCGAAAAAACAACAGAAAGGGATGGCCATGCAAAAGAGACTAACAAAAAAGGTTCCTGATAACCGACTGATCTCTGCAGATTCCAGTGATACTGCTAACAAATTTTGAACAAGCCGTTCTTTTTATACACGATTTCAGCAGGCGATGTGCGAGCACCGTACAAGCGAAAAGCCTATCTTAATACATGTGAGAAACAAAACCGTTATTCGAGGTGGATTACTGATCTTCTTTTGTCTGCGTGTAGAGAGGCTTTTTTTATTGTGTCGTAGAGTTCTCTTGGGTGTCTTATTTTTTTGAATTTGAATTCGGGGTCGGTCTTGTCTGAAGTTACGAGGATTACGGTGCCGATGCCTACGAAGCAATCGAGCATTGTGCGGTGCAGGCTAAGGTCCAATATGCGGAACATGTCGAGGTTGTCGACCTTTCGGCTGAATATGCCGCGGGAAAACTCGATCCTGTCTTCGGTGACCTCGTAGCAGATGCTTTTTATGAACGCAAACCGTACAAGCAGCACGAACGTTGAAAGGCACATCAGGGCGATGCCTGCGATCTGCCTGTAATGGATGAACGATTTGCGATATTCCTCGTTTGGGACCGCGTTTTTCAGAATTTTTTCGATGAAGTTCTCAATGGGCAGCTTGTAGATCAGGACCGCTATCGCGAAAACGATCGCGAACTTGACTATTGCTCCGCTGACGGCAAATATCGAAGGTCTGCCCCAGAACAGGACATCTTCATCGAATTCGTCTCGATCTTCTTCTTCCTCGTCCTCCTCTTCCGGCTCTTCCTCAACCTGATCATCTTCCTCGTATTCTTCTTCGTTATCGTTAAGGAATTCGGCGCAGTAGCGGCACTTTATTGCTACGGCTTGTATGGTTTCCGAGCAAAATGGGCATTTTTTTGTTTTTCTGCCGCTTTTCATTTTCATTTACCGGCGTTGAGAATACCTAACGATACAAGGAATTCATCGGCTTTTCGGACCGATTCTATGTAAGATTTGTTGTCGGGGTCGCGTTTATAGTTGAAAAATCCGTGTCCCTTGCCCGGGAATTCGACGAGGATGCAGTTGTTGCCGGCCTTTTCCATCTCATCGCGGAAGCGGCGGACGTTTTCTACGGGGACTGTTTTGTCGTTATCGCCGTGGAATATTATTGTTGGTCGAGTTTTTTTATCGACATGATGGGCGGGTGAAATTTCTATTCATCTTTCGCGGAGTTTCTCGTTGCCGTACCCGATGCGTGATGTGTCCGCTACGGGGTTGAAAAGGACCATCGCGTTTGGTACGGAGCTTATGGTAAGGTTCTCGTTTTTGGCATCAAGCTGCTTGATTGTTCCGGTGCAGGCCGCGAGGTGGCCGCCTGCCGAACCGCCTGCGGCGACGATTTTGTCGGGATCGATACCGAGTTTATTGGCGTTAGCGCGGACGTATCTGATGGCAGATTTTGCGTCTTCTACGGCATCGAATGGGGTTGTGTTGTCACGGCTCTTTACGCGGTATTCAGCGGAGATTGCGACCATGCCGCGCGAGGCGAAATATTTGCAGTGCGGGAAGAATTGTTTAACGGAGCCTCCGGTCCAGCCGCCCCCGAAGAAGAATACGATTGCGGGTGCTTTTTCGTTGGTATTGGTATCGGCTGATCTGAAGATGTGGAGGTTATACTTTTTGCTGCCGATGGTTTTATATACCTGAAGCTGTGGGTTGATATCGAGCGATGAAGCTTTTTCAATCTGTTCGCCGCTGATTCGTGCAGGTGCGGCGAGGTCGATCTCGTAACGAATGAGGTATGGGTTTGGGCCGCCTGGATTTTTCATCGCGATGCCCCAGGTTATGCCTTTGCCGTATTGGGCTGGGTTGGTGAGGTCGGGTCTGAAACAGCCGGGCGCGACTGGTTTTGGATTGGCTACGGCCTTTAGGGGTTTGGTCGTGAAGTCTTTGCCGTCGGGGGCATATTCGAGCGTTCTGGTCATGGAGGCGTATGTTGCGACTCCCTGGCGGTGGGGCCAGATGATGACTTCGTGGCTGTTGGCGAGAATCGGTTTGCCGTTGTTATATCTTATATGCTCTTTTTCAGGAGAGTCGGCTATGGCAAGTCCCATTTTGGTACTGCCTGGTCCGCCTCGGCCGTGGTCTATATTGCGTCCTTTGTAGTAGAGCCATACATCCATATCGCCGTCGCCATCATAGTCACGCACGAGAAGGGCCGCGTCATCGATGCGGTAGCTGTCGAATGCGGAGGGGATATTTTTGTCTTTTGATTTTGGGCTGACTTTCAGGACCGGTTCGTTGCTGACACGTTTGAAAGGGCCGTCCGGTGAATCTGAGACAGCAACACCGATAGTGGCAGGGTCGGTGTCTGAATTGTTTTCGAAGAAGAATTTCTTAGCGGTGGTTGGCTTTACGCCTGTGTAGTAGAGGTAATATTTGTTGTC
>DAOWHR010000458.1 GCA_030641315.1 Anaerohalosphaeraceae bacterium
ATGCATGTGTTGAAAGCTTCTTCGGCAGTTTGAAGAATGAATGGATCAGAGGCAAGATATACGAAAGTTTTGATGATGCGAAAAAAGATATTTTCAATTACATCGAGATGTTCTATAATCGAAAACGAAGACATGCTTCATAGGGGTACGTAAGCCCTGTTATATATGAAGAAATGCATGAAATGAAACAGAACCGAGCGGCATAATTGGCAAACCAAGTGTCCGCCATCTGTTTAGCACCTCAAACATTATTAATATAGTCCTCGTAAAAGTCGCCGAAAGTCAGCTTATCTTTATCTACCCCCCTGCCATTCGTAAAGTCGACCTCACCCAGAGCAAGTTTCTTCCGCCAGAGAGTTGCAGCTTTCATAGCAGTAGCTTTATCTTTCCCGATCTTACGTGAAGTTCGCTTTCCATTCTGAGCAATCCAGAGATACCAGTCTCCAGTCTCTTTCCTTTTATTAATAGTCACGCCCATTAGATCAGTCTCCTAACTAAAGATTGAACTCAATTTCAAAGTGCTACGCAATTCGTATATAGGGTGATTTATATAATATATTATGTTGTATCTACATTGCGTTGCACTTACTACGATCATTGCTGTATATATGAATCGTAGCGCGTAAACTGGCTAACGCGAACAAGAATATAGGAGAAATGTTTACTTTTTTTGAATGCGTGCAGGTTGCATTATATACTGAAATACGGGTGAATAAAAACTTGTTGCTCTACTTGTGATATAACCATTATACCATGAAAAAAGGCCGATATCATCCACGATATCAGCCTTTAAAAACGGAGGAGGAGGGATTCGAACCCACGGTACGTTGCCGTACAACGGTTTTCAAGACCGTCACCTTAAGCCACTCGGTCACTCCTCCAAGTGCTTTATTTGCAAATATTTAAGTAAAATAATAGCATTGGAAAATACTCACGCCACAAACCTGAAACAAAAGAACAGGTTATACTGTTTACGGCAAATACTTATAGCCGGATCATAAGTCGGTCAGCGAGGACAACAAAATGTCAAAGAGCAATAAAAAAAAGCCGGATAAACCAGCTCTGACAAATTCGAGCATACTTTACAAAATACCGGCACGTATTGCAAGACAATAAATGATAAGTTGCATTATTTGCCAACGAAAATATATGATAAGCTGCCGTTCACGGGGCAAATGGCAGCTCATCATGCAAACTAGTGCTTTGTCCGAGGTAAAATGTCTGGCTCAGCGCCGAAGCAATTAGTCAGATGCAAGGCGAGCGAAGCAGTCAATGTTAAAGCATTGGCGATGCAGCTCAACGCAGCAGATGGCTGATTGAATCAAGCTGACCGGACATTTTTAACCGGAGACAGTACTAGATACGATCTTTAGATTTTCACCACACTTTGATAGAAAGTTTTCCCACGTCATGACTCTCAAAAGGCCCAACACAGGGATTGGCGGCGTTTCGTTTGCGCCCGAGATAGTCGGTGTCGATGCGGTAAGGTGAGCCGTCAGGCTGTTCATAAGGAAGATCGGGGGTTTTTGCCTTACCAAGTAGTTTTGTCGTTACGAGTTGACACTGTAGTTGTGCCCAGGTTTTATCGACCACCATTTCAAGATACATCCCATCAGGTTTTCCAATCAGATTCAGGCCCGGATTAAAGCCAGGCTTGGTGAGAGGACTTTGCTCGTGCTTCGACGCCTTTGCACCGTCTAGAAATACGTTGCCAGCCATGAACACCGGCAGTTTCGCCTTGTCGTAATTTGACAGGCCGAAGTTGACAAAGATGTTGTTATAATACCGCTCATCGCCGCTGAGATTACCGTGCAACCCTGCCACTTCCGTGGAGTGTGGCTTTTGATAAGGCGTAAGGCGACGTTCACCATATATTACGCGCACATCGCCCGCTATCAGGTTGTGAACATAAGCGCATCCCTGCGAGTTAACCAACATGCCGGCACGGGAAAGCATTATGTTATTGTCCACCAAAGCAGGTCCGTGATTGACCTCCATAAACAGATCCTCGCTTGGCCCGTTGTCGTGCAGCAGGTTCCGGGTGACGCGCGTGCCATGTGTCATCCAGTCCAGCCATATCCCTCGATTGGTGCGGTAAATATGGTTACCGCTTATAATAGTATCAATCGCGCCGTGAAACTTAATGCCAGCCATTTCAGCCCCTGTAAACAGCCTGCGGACGTGGATGTCATGGATGGTATTGCCAGTGACGCTGCAGAAGATCGGCCCCAGGCTGCCAACGATACCGGCCTGCTCGCAGTGCGAAATGTGATTGTTGCGCACAATGTGACTGCCAATATTCTCCTTCGACCAGCCTCGCGCCAATCCGCGATCAATCGTCTTGACGTAACCCTCCGCTGAGTTTGCGGAAGTATTATCAAACTCATCACCATGCTTGCCGAGCGTGATGCCGGTACAGACCGAGTAGCGTATGTCGTTGTCCTCGATGATCCAGCCCTTGCTCCAGTTTGTGCCGATCAGACCGATCTGCTCAGCCGTGGGCGGGGCCCATGGCGTCGACGCGTGCATCATAATGAAACCGCGAACAGTAAGATAATTTATGCCGGTCTTCTCAGGATAGAACACCGTTTGACGAACGTTGATCTCTACCTGGCCCTGGTTTGGACTGATATCCTTAAACTGCGCCCAGATGGTGGTATTCGTTGGATCCACCTTCGCAAACCACAATTGGTTGTCCGGCAGATCATCCGTTTTCGATCCTCTAAACACCAGACAGAGCGTCTTTAGCCCGCTTACAGGCGTAATCTTTGCCTTGAACGATTTCCATATCTGCCAATCACCCGTGTCCTTAACAGTGCATGTTCCCAGCAGATCACCGTCCGGTTTATCCAGTCGCAGTTCGACCGTTCCTCCTCCGGAAGGCGAGGCAGCGCGAATCTCTATCTGCTCGCAGCGTTGACCAAAGTCAACCTTATCATATCGAACCCAGTCGCCCTGCTCGATCCAGCCAATACACTTTCCACCCTCAGAACAATCGGCAGCCTGAACACCATGTTGTGACGCAAAATCGTCCGCTGGGATCCTGCCCTTGCTGCCGGAACCTTCACCGGCTCGCAGCCAGGAAACATTCAGCAAATATTG
>DAOWHR010000459.1 GCA_030641315.1 Anaerohalosphaeraceae bacterium
ATTCTCTCCGGCAGCAGGGCTTACTGATTTGGCTGCTGTGTATTGCTAACAATGCTTTTAATACGAATGCCGAATTTTTCATCGACTACTACAATTTCACCTGTTGCGAATTTAGCGCCTTTGATATAAATGTCGGCGGGGGTGTCAATCGATTTGTCGAGCTTGACCACCGAACCGGGGCCGAGCTGCAATAGCTTTTTGAAGGATATTTGTGTCTGGCCGACGGTTACCATAATATTTACGTTCATATCGAGGAACATATCGAGTCCGACTTCCGACTGCTGGTCGATACCCTGCTGCGCCTCGTCGAACTCAACATTTTGTACCTGCGTATTTGTTTGCTGCTGTTGTTGTTCTGCTGTTTCAGTTTCGGGCATATTTGTCCTCGTTATTTATCAGTGATCCGGCTATCGGATGCAATTATCGGTTCTGTTAATAGAGCTGCGTAGAATCCGTTTGACGAACATGGTTTTGCGTTAAAGATCGGCTTGTCGTCCATTTTGACTACGAAAGGCTCGTATATGCTTTTGTCAAGTACGACAATATCTTCGGGCTGCAGGCTCATGATCTGCTTGACGGTAAGGTTTTGTGACGCGAATTGACAAGTCAGATCGACGGTAGTCTTGTCGAAACATTCTATCAGAGCTTCTTCGATCTGCTGTTTCGCAAAGTCGGTCCGGGTAATTGTTTTGCCCACGACGGGAAATAATTTCGAGCAGTCAATGACGATATCTATCTTTGAATTCATGTCAGTAATGCTGTCAGTGATGCCAAGTTCAATTTTTATTACCTCAAGAGTCGGTTCAAAGTCAGGATCGACAGTGCCGATGGACATGGAGTCAATTAATTTAAAATTCAACGCCTGATGACTTTGCCTGAGGCTGTCGAGTACTATCGCGAAGATGTCTTCGAGCAGCGAAATTTCCAGTAATGACAATTCGCTGTCATCCATTTGGCCAAGTATAGGTTTGAGCAATTCGAGTGCGTTGTCTTTTGTCATTGTTATGAGGCCGCAGGTGTTTTTGCCGTCAGAAAATGCGATAGACGAGCGGCTGCCTTGTGCCTGGTTGATCTGATCGGTCAACTGCTGGGCAAAATGAGTCGATGTCTGGTTAAGCTGGACATCTGTCTGAGCCTTGAAGAAGGAGTTGAGGTTTACGGCGACCGCTTCGGTGAGCTTGACTATGAACTGGTTTAGAGTTTCCTTTTGTTTTTCGTTAAAGACCCTCGGCTCTGACCAGTTGTAGTCAACCGCATAGACATTGGCGGAGTCATCCTGCTGGGATGATATCGAATCCTGAATCAATTGTCTCATTTTTTCTTTGATCATGTCATTATCAGTGCCGTTTGTCATTGTATGGGGAATTCTTTAAGCAGTATGTTCTGTATCATCGGCTGTTTGTCGCCGAAGAGTTCTTCGTTAAAGGCTTCCATAGTTTGAGTTTGTATTCTTCGGAGATTTCGTTCGCCGCGTACATCTTCAAGTCCAAGACCGGCAAGATACATCGTGAGCCAGTTTATCAGTCTCGGTTTTTTGTACTCCAGGAGTTCCGTACCTTCGGTTTCTTCCAGGTCCATGCTTATTTCAAGGGTGAGGGCCGCTCTGACATATCTTGTCGCTCCGGGTACGTCGAGGTTGGCTACTACGGGGTCAAGATCATAGAACCATGTTGTTTTGTAGCTTTCTTTGTCATTATCTTTCGATTCGGTTTCTTCGGCTTGTGGAGTTTCCTGCGGGTCCGTGTTTTGATCTTTATCGGAACCGGCGAGCAGTGTGCTCAGACCGAATCCGGCTACGGAACAAACCAGTACCACAAGAGCGATGATGATATATTCTTTAATGGAAAAGCCTGAGCCTTTTGCCGGCTTTGGCGTATCCTGTTTTGTATCTTCTTTTTCAGCCATTTAATTGATCCCTGTTAAGGTGCCGTTTTCAGGTTGATATTAATTCGCCTTGCTGGCGGTATCTTTTAATTTTATCTCTAAGCGTTCTGTCGCTGATGCCGAGCGATTTTGCAGCTTTGACCTGGTTTCCATCGGTGTGCCTTAGAGTTTCTATAATTGTCTTTTTTTCGATCTCTTCCAAAGGAATTCCCGCTAGCGCTCCCTGCGGGAGTTGTATGTTTTGCGCGAATTCCATGGCAGGTGCTGCCTGGAGGGATGGTTGTCTCTGGGGCAGCGGTTCGAGTTCGTCGAGTATCCATGAAACATCAGCCAGAGCAAGAGTCGGTCCTGTTCCAAGTATCAATGAGGTCATTACGACGTTTCGCAACTGTCTTATATTGCCGGGCCATGAGTACTTGGCGAACAACTCCATCATTGATGGATCGAGGTCGGTAATCCGGCGTTGGGCCTGTGGAGCGTACATGTTGACGAAGTGCCAGACAAGCTCGGGCAGGTCGTCCGGGCGATGCCGAAGGGGCGGGACGACGAGTCTAAGACCGCTGAGACGATAATAAAGATCGAGGCGGAAGCTGCCTTTTTTGACTTCCTCGATGAGATTGCGGTTGCTTGTGCTGATCACGCGGGCGTCGATGTGTATGCTGTCATTGCCGCCGACACGTTCGAAGGATTGCATTTCAAGTATTCTGAGGAGTTTGGCCTGGAAATTGAGGGGTGTTTCTGTGATCTCGTCAAGCAGAATCGTTCCGCCGTGGGCCAGTTCGAATCTTCCTTTGCGTTTTGCGACAGCGCCGGTGAATGCGCCTTTTTCGTGGCCGAACAGTTCGCTTTCCAGCAGAGATTCAGAAAGTGATGCGCAGTTTACCCTGACAAAAGGTTCCGCTGAGCGTGTGCTGGAGAAGTGGACAAGTTGTGCGATCAGCTCTTTGCCTGTTCCGCTTTCGCCGGAGATCAGTACCGGTGCCGAAGAAAACGCGACGCGTTTGGCGAGTGTAATTATATTTGTAAGTTTCGAGCTTTTTCCGATGATCCTGTACAGATCAAAGCCAGGCTTATCTGGGTCCGCTTGTGCGGCGCATTGCTGGACGCTGTGGCTGGGCAATAATGTGTCCATGATCATTTCCAGCTTGTCGGGAGAATCCGAAGATGTCAGGAAATCACAGCAACCTGATTTGATGGATCTTGCGGCAGCGGAGATGATGCTGTTGAAGTTTTGCTGGCAGTCTATGCCGCAGGTCATTACAGTGAGTAGTTGGGGGTGGTGCTGTTTGATCTTCGCGAGTAAATTGAAGGTTGTTGCCGGCTGTGCGGTTTCGAGGTTTATAAATGCCAGTGCGACGTTATTTTTTTCGAGATGATCGAGTGCCGCTGTGCCGCTTGACGCGGTGTAGGCGTTGATGCCCCGCTTGGCAAGAGACTGCAGTATCTGCCTTGTCAGGTTTGTACCTGTTTTAATTAAGAGTGCGCCTTTTTTTCTGTTTTCAGTCATTATTTTGCGATCAATTGGTTGGGTTTTTCTTTTATGTACCACTTTGTAAGCTCAACCTGAACCTTTGCATATTCGGCCCAGAGCGACAACGGGTAGTTGACCTGAATTTTATTATAGGTTTGTACCGCTTTATCCGGTTCGGTTTTTTTTTGGCAGTTTCCGATCTGTATCATTATCCATGCTTTGTCGTTGTTCTGCTGAGAATTGTCCGTGAGCTGCTCGAAAGCCTTTTGATAGCAGTGCTGAGCGGGAGTGTATTGCTTATTGGCATATAACAATTCAGCGAGTTCGAAGGCATTTACAATTTCTTTTGTGTCCCTAAGAATCTTGTCAAGGTCGACCTCGGCAGTGGGTAAATGTGCCGCTGTTTCATTTGGGTCGGTTATTGACTCGACAGTATTAGGTTCGGCTGGTTGATCGTTTTTGACTGCTTCGACAACTTCTGCTGATTCATGGAAGGTTTCTTCGAATGTTATCGATCTGATCTTTTCAATCAGGGTCTTAATTTCGGCTTGAACATCCTGATCCTGAGCTTTGACAGTACTTGCGCAGAGAAGCAGCATCAGAAACAAAGTGATGCCTGCAAGGTATTTGATCTTTATGTTTTTATATAATTTTGTATTCATATATAGTCGCTCTGATCGTACGGACCTAATTTAGCTTTGCCTGCTCTGCATTGTTATTGAAGGATATTGTTTTTTCCTGCTGCGGCGGTATTTGGCCAAGCAGGGCAAGGGCAGCGTTTTGGTATTGTCCTTTTGAGTTGTATGCTTTTGCGAGAATGTTTAAAGTATTCTGTTTCATTTCATCGGGAAGGTCGTTGTCGAGAAGTTTATGGCATGTCGATATTGTCTGGTCGAAATTGCCCTGCAAGTAGCATATTTCGGCAAGTGCGAAGCTGACGGATTGAGTGAGGCTGTAATCTTCTGTTGCAGCAATGGTCTCTGCGAGCAGACGGCATGCTTTTTGGAGTTTGCCGGTTTCTTTGAGGTATTGTGCGATCTGGAGAGCAACTTCGGCTTTTAGGTTTGGCTCGGTTATGATGTCAATTTTATCGATGAGCAGGGCGATGGCCTTGTCTGTCAGGCCTATCTTATGATATATTCTGCTTTTGGTCTGAATCATCATGATTGCCTGGGATGGGGTGAGCTGCCATGTGTCGATATTGTCGAGTACGCCCAGAGCGGTGGAGAAGTCATCGGAGTTTACAAGGCTGTTGGTGAGGCCAAATGCAGCGGCAGAATAGTCCTGTGCGGAAAGGTCCGATCTCATCGCGAGCATAAACGCCTGATTGGCCTGGTCAAAATTATTCAGTTTTGAACATGTCAATCCAAGTGTCAGGAGCGCTTTTGGATAATGGATGTCATTGTTTTCTTTGGCGATCTCAAAGTATCTGGACAGCCATTTGTGCGTGTTTTTATAGTCAAAATTCTGGTAGCAGCATTGTGCGGCGGAGTAGGCGGCTTTTGTTTTGATCTCGGTTGAGTTGTCAGTCGAGTAGACCTTTTCATTGATCTTTGCGGCTTGTGTAAAGTCTTTGGTTCTAAACTGAATGTCTGCGAGTTCAAGGTATCCCTGGTGGAAGAACTGGCTTGATGGATACTGTTCGACCAGACGCGTGAGGTCGGTGATCGCGGAAGGATAGTCCTTGATGAAAGCTTTTGTCTGTGCTGAGTAAAGCAGGGCCAGAGGTGCAAGGATCGACTGGTAGTAGTTATCTGCGACGATATTGAACTGGACGACGGCCTGGAGCGGTTTGTTGTTTTGTTTTTCCAGCAGCCCAAGTGCGATATGCGCCGCGGCACTGTAAGTATCGCTGTCGCACGTCAGCAGGAAGCTTGTCCAGCGTTTTTTGGCCAGTCGGTTGAGCAGTTGAAGGTGCGAAGAAACCGATTGATATTGCGATGGGTTAATTATGTGGATTATCGATTCATCTTCAGATCGTTCGATGCTGGCGAGCAATCCGGCTGAGCCGGCAGCGTTAGTTACGACGTCATCGATGGTTCCGCCTTTGATGCAGAGAGTTACCAGTCTTTTTTTGAGATGTTCATTGCTCTGGAAATTTTCGTATCGTACATCAAAGCAGTCCAGCGAAGTGATCTTCAGGAGCAGATCGTCCAAAGGGATCCGGTTGCAGGTAACGTTGTATGATGCAGAAGCGTTTGCGTCGATAAGTGACTCGGTTATCGGATTATCAGTCGCGGCAGAGGCGACCTGCGTGCCTGAAAATACGAGTTGTTCTTTCTGCTGGCTGGTGAGTTGCTCCAGCAGGTCGATCTTTTTGGGAGCGAGGCTGATTTGGATAACACCGGTGTCGTCCTGCCTAAGTGAGAAAGTGTAATTGCCGAGCGATTCAGCGATCAACAGATTGCAGATGGTTTTGAAATTCGTGAATTGGCCGGTTTCATCCTGAATTAAGCTGATCGTGTTAAGTGCCTGGTGGGCAAGGCGATAGGTTTCTATGTGGTCGTTGTCGTTTAGTTTTATGACGGCAAGCTGGTACGATGCATTGGCGGCGATAACAGCTGAGTCGGAGGTGCTAAGCTCGCTGAACAGATGCGCAGCTTTTTCAGGTTTTTCATTGTCCACCAATTTCATTGCATGGTCATGTTTGGCAAGTATGTCATTGTTTCGATCGTTCGGCTGGGGACCGTTATCTGTTTGAATACTGGTGCTCTGGTTGCTGGTTGGTTCGGCAGTGCGGTTGTTTTGATCTGTTGGTATCTGCTGAGCGGGCTGATAGTACTCGACGGATGCCTGGGTGTTCTGTTTGTTATTCATTACTATAAATGAAACTACAAGTGCCGCTATTATAATGGAGATGGCGGCGGCGGTGGTCTTTTGTACCAGTGTCAACTTCCCTCCGGCGAATCGGCTGGTGCGAAGCGACTTTATTGACTGTCCATCTTTCAGGAACGGATTTTGATTTTCATTTGTCATTTATATATTGTTCACTTACTTATTATGCCGCTAATTGGCTGGAAAATATGTTTACACTGGTATCCATGGGTGCTATGTGCAATATTTGTGCCAAAAAGGGCGATGGTCTGTTAATGCGGTGTATTTGTGCTGATTTCGCTCGAAAAGCTACGGTTGGTCGCAAAATTCATTAAAAAGCTGGAGTTGTGGTGTTTTAAAACTGAACACTGTGTTTATTTGCCGGGTATTTTTCTGACGCGGCTATCGGCGCGGTGGAGTGCCGACTGCCGATTGTCAGGATCATCCATTGTAAAGCTTTCAGTATCAGAACTGTTGCCAACAGAAAAAACGGCTCCTGACCCCTTAGTTATTCCCCATAGTCGTAATCATACAAGTACCCATCGGCGTCGCTTAGCATGTTGCCCGCTTCGTCATAGTCGATAATGCCGCCGGTCCTGGATTTGTAGAGTGCGTAAACCTGAGCGTCTGTAAGAGCCTCATCGAACGCCTGCACCTCGTCCATCTTGCCGTCGAAGCTTCCAATATGTTCGCTAAATGCTACCATAAACCTCAATCGCCATAAAAAAGGGGTCTGACCCAATAGTGTTCGGCCCGACATTTGCTCTTTGATAAATTTATATAGTGTTTGGGTTTCTTTTGTGATTGTATGGCAATGTCGTACTGCTTGCAAGTTATTATTGCGCAGCATGAAC